>DATNEM010000057.1:0-14987 GCA_035552995.1 Acidobacteriaceae bacterium
AGTTTCCTCCAGCGACGATCATTCCTCTAGGCGACGCGTTACCGCGCCGCTCCAGCAACCTACCCGCGGGTTTCGGCCTCCGGTTGCCCGGATTGCTCCGCCTTGGCGCATCGGGCCGATGCGCCCGCGCCGCTGGAGTGGCGGCTGCGGTCCCTGCCTATTTGGTCTTGCTCCGTGTGGGGTTTACCATGCGGCGTCCATTGCTGGCCGCCCGGTGCGCTCTTACCGCACCTTTTCACCCTTACCTGCCTGCTTGCGCGGGCGGGCGGTATGTTTTCTGTTGCACTGGCCGTCTTTATGCCTTGAAGCATAAATCCCGGACGTTATCCGGCACACTGCCCTGCGGAGTCCGGACTTTCCTCCCCCTCCGCGGCGAACCGCGAAGGCAGCGATCGTCCAGCCGCCTGCATGTTCATTGTACGGGAACGGTATTTTGCGGCTGGCGTTAGTGCCGGAAGCGCACCGTGATGGTCGTCGAGACAGGAACGGGTTTCCCGTCGACCTGATACGGGCGGTAGTGCCAGTGCTTAACCGCCGCCTCAGCTGCTCGACGCAGCAGGAAGTGGCCGCTGATCACCTCTGTATCGGAGACCTCACCGCGGCGGTTGATCTCCGCGTGCAGGACTACGGGGCCATCCACATGCGCGATCTTCGCCAGCGCCGGGTAGTCGGGCTTGGGAGCGGAGACCAGGTTCTCCGCCATCAATCCAGCGGCAATGTGGGGATGCGGCGGCGGCTCGGCGAGAGCAATTGCCGAAGTCCGCTCCGTCGCGTCGCCCACGATGCTGGCATCTGGGTTGCGTGGCCGCGCGAGCTCAAAATGCGGTTCGCTCACTTGCTTTGCCGATACCTCCTCGACTTGCGCGACAGGCGTTGGAGAAGGTTCGCTGGAGTGCGGCGACGGAGCGGCGACCGCGGACGAATCCCGCTGCGCCGGCATATTGGAGTACGGCGGAGCGATGTAGTCATCGTCAAAATGAGACACGTGCGCCGGCTGCGCGGCCGCTAGGTCCGTGCTGGTACTGGGCTTTGAGCTTCCATCGTTCGCCACCGCCCCGGCCAGCAGAACAGCCGGCTGCGCCGCCGTTGGCTTAATTGCCTTTGGCGAGCCGCTCCTTGCCGCGGACGCAGGATTTGCAGCAACTTGCGTCGGCGCTTTGGTCCGCAGCGCAAACCCGAGCCCCGCGGCAAGCAGGACGACTGCGGCGATTCCGTATACGAAAACCGTGCGGTTGACGTGCGGAGCAGCAGGCAGAGGCGGTTCTTCATCGAACTCCGGCAACGCGATCGGAGTCACCATTACATGCCGCATTACGTTTGCCGCAGGCGGAACATACAGCGGTACTTTTTCGGCAGTGGGAGCAGATGCAGATATAGTCGCCGCGTCAGAGATTGCGTCAAGCACTGCACTGTTGGCTTCAACGACAGGTTCCGCCTCGGGCGTCAGAACTGCGGATGTGGGGAGTGATTCGGCGGCCTGTGCAAACGAGGCGGTAAGTTGTGTCTCTTGTCGAGCCGCGCCGGATATCGGCAACGAAGTCGGCTCAACTGCCTCCGCATGCATTTCCGGAAGAGTGAGCGAAGCCACAGAATCGACCTCATCAATAGCAGCGACTTCGCCGGGCGCAGCAAACGGTGCGGGTGTTTGGTCCTGCACAACTGCCGTGGCAGGAACAACCGCTTCGGTTCGCGCCGGATGGTTATGCTCTGTAAGATCGGCGGCTGCCGCAATAGGCGCGGCGATCGCGGCAACATCAGTGATTGCGCCGGACGCCGTAGGCTGCGGGACCGGATTCTCGGGAATCGCCCCGGCGATGCCCGCTGCGGGCTCCTGCAACTCCGTCTCATCGTCGTCCATGGGTTCGGCTGCTTCGGCGCGCGCCAGCCGGCTGAAGACCGCCCTCGCCCGGCCGAAGGGGATAACGTTCGCCCGGGCTGCGTGCGCTGCAGCTTCACCAGAAGGCTGCAGCTCGGGCCGCGCTTCGTACCCCGCACCCTGCACCTCGGCTTCAATCTTCGCGGCGGCTTCGCGCAGTTCGCGGGCGGCCTCCGCGCGCGGATCTTCATCGGCATGGAGTCTCTCTTCGCCCGGCGGTTCATTCCACGGACGCCGCAACGCGGCGTGAAGGAAGGAAAGCAGCTGCCTGACCGAAGGCTGTAGCTCTTCGCCGGCGGGATCCATGCGCGGCCCGGCGATCGCGATCGCAACGATCTCCAGCAGGTCCGTGCGCGGAATCGATCCGCCCTCGCGCAGCACCATCGATCGCACCAGCGCGGCCAGTTCTTCGTTCAGCGAACTTGGTTTCTGTAGCCGCTCCGTCAATTGGCAAATATCATCCGGCGAGCCGTAGCGCACGCCGTGCATCACGAAGACGTCGTGCAGTTCCTCAATGTACGGAGCAAAACGAACCGCGAGATCCTTCGGGCTCCACAGAGCAGGCATGGTGCCGGTTTAGATGCCCCCCAAAGGCCGGAAGGCTGTTCGGGTTGTTTGCATGCGCGATGGAAATTCCGCGCGCCAACTTCTAACTGCGCCAGTGCAGCGTTACCGGTTCGGACATCGGGTGCGTGCCTGTCCCGCTGAGCCGCGCCTGCTTGAGGGCGAAGTACCACTTCGCCGGCTTGTCCGCGTCGTCGATCAGCATCAGCGCGGGGCCGTAGCGCAACCCCTGCGCTTGCTCCACCATGGTCTCCTGGTCCTGCCTGACGAATCGATTGCCGAAAAACCTGAGAATCGGCGTAAAGAACGGAAACCAGCCCAGCACATTCCATGCGCCGCACACATCGATGCGACACGTGGAAGGCGTTACCGGCGTCACCGTGGTAAGCGTGGCAAACCACTTGTCGCCGCTGCGAATGGCCTCGTAACGCCGGTTCGGCAGCACGAAATCGATGGTCGTCGTGACTGGCCCATGCGCTCCCAGGAGCTTGTACGGCAGGCTGTTGCTGGATGGCGTGTGCGCCGCCATGCGAAAACCTGCATTACGGCCGCTATTCCCATCATCTTTGATAGGCTCAAAACGTTTTTGCTTCTCATGAATACTGGCCTGGCTGCGCCACCACCATGCCTGATGCACAAACGGCCCATGCGCCGGATCCATCAGCCCAATGATTCCGTGGTCGACATTGCACGGCAGATCGGCAGTCAGGTGCGCGGTGCGAAACTTCGACGAAAACTTCGGAACCTCCGGCACCGGAGGCAGCTCGGCGGCGCTCCGCCCCGCGCCCGGCTCCGGCACGTAAACCCAGCCGTAGCCGTCGCGTTCCTCGCAGGCATAGGCCCCGGCGAAAATCTTGGTGGCGTCCAGCGTGTCTTCGCCGGTGAGCGAGGGAATCTTCATGCATTGCCCGCTGCATGGCTCGAACTCCCAGCCGTGGTACTTGCAGGTCACGCGTTCGCCGTCGAACCATCCGGCCGATAGCGGAATGCCGCGGTGCGGACACAGATCGCGCATCGCGAAGACTTTGCCATCGTTGCGCCGCCCGAGCAGCAGCGGTATCCCCAGCAACAGCGCCGTGCGCCGCTCGCCGCGACGCAGATCGTCAACCCGCGCGGCAGGATACCAGTCGCCGTAGATCAGCTCCGCCGCCGGGCCGGCTGTCGAATCCGGTGCAGGGTTCGTGCCTCGTATGGGATCGTTCACTCTGATCCAATATATTCGCCACAGAAGCCAATTCCCGCCCAATGGATCGTTTCATCCAAATTCCCCGGCGTCCGCGATCCACGACGCTGCTGATCGTCGCGCTCTGGTTCGCGTTCTATGCGAGCTTTACGCTCTTCCGCCCCGCGCTGCTGGATGACGCCGACTCCGTCCACGCCGAAGTCGCTCGCGAGATGCTCCTACGGCACGACTACGTCACCCTCTACGCCAACGGCATCCGGTATCTCGAAAAGGCGCCGCTGCTGTACTGGTCGATGGCGGCATCGATGCGGGCAATGCAGGCACTCGGACATCCCTCTGCGCAAGCGCTGGCCGTCGCCGCGCGCATCCCCATGGCGCTCAGCGTGCTCGCACTCGCCTTCGTGGTTGAGGTATTCGCCCGCCGGGTATTCCGTTCCGTCCGCGCAGGACTTTACGCCGCGCTGGTGCTCCTCTCCTGCCCCGGCATCTTCCTCTTCTCGCGCATCCTGCTGCCGGACGTCATGCTCTGCCTCTGGATCACGCTGGCGCTGCTCTGCTTCTGGCAGACCGCCGAGGCGGGTGCCCCACCCAGGCGCAGCTTGGGTGGGATCGGGGAGCAATCGATAGCACCATCACCGGTCCGTGCCCCATTCATCGCGCAGCCCCATCGCGCGATGAGTGGGATCGAGCCACAAGGTTCCCGCTTGCTCTGCTACAGCTTCGCTGCCTGCTGCGCTCTCGGTGTTCTGACCAAAGGCTTCATCGGCGTGGTCTTTCCGGTTGCAATCGCGGCGATCTATCTTCTGACCACACGTGGTCTGCGTGGAGCGATTCATCGCACGCTGCGCCTGCATCCCTTCAGTTCGTCCGCCGTCTTTCTCGTGATCGCTGCGCCGTGGCACATCCTGGCCGCATGGGCCAATCCCACGCGTGGCCGACCCGGCGATCTCACGTGGCTGCACGGCCACTGGTTCGTTCCCATCCCCACTCCGGGCAACGTCCACGGCTGGGCATGGTTCTACTTCGTCAATGAGCAGGTGCTGCGCTACCTGAACCTGCGCGTCCCGCGCGACTACGACACGGTTCCCCTCTGGCTCTTCTGGGGCCTATGCTTCGTCTGGCTGATGCCCTGGTCGGCATTCCTGTTCAAGGCGCTTGCGTGGCGACATCTGCTGAGCCACGTACTACTCAATTCGCAAGAGCGCCGCGCCAAGGCCTGGATGCTGTACCGCAAAGTCGGATTGCCGAATGATCTCCATGGCCCCCTGCTTCTCCTGATTTGGACCGCGTTGCCGCTACTCTTCTTTTCTTTCTCCACGCGGCAGGAGTATTACGTTCTGCCGTCCCTGCCACCGCTTGCTGTCCTGATCGCGGGATGGCTGGCGCAGGACGCGTATGTTCGATGGCAGCCGATCACTAAAAAGGCGCAACGCATCCGTCGAGCGACCCTGCGCTGCACCGCAGTCCTTCTCGCCTTTGGCACAATCTTCGCCGCTGCATCCATCTACTTCCTGCTACACACCCGCGCACCCGCGCCGGACACCGATCTCGCTGCTCTCCTCCAGCAGAACTCCGGCGACTACGCACTCTCCATGGGCCACTTTCTCGACCTCAACGCACAGGCGCTCTCGCTCTTCCGCCTGCCTCTTGTAATCGCGGCCGCGAGTCTTTTCTTCGGCCCTCTCGCCTCGTATCTGCAACGCCGCCGGGTCCGCCCACATGCTGCGACTCTCGCCATGTCGGTCGGTGCCTTCGGCTTTCTTCTCGCCGCACACCTCGGCCTCCAGACCTTCGCGCCCGTGCTAAGTTCCCAGCAGCTGGCCGCGCAGATCGCCCCACAGATTCAGCCCGATGATCTCGTCATCATCCATCAGGAGTACGAATTCGGCAGCACGCTGGGCTTCTATCTACAGAGGCCCGGCTATCAATTCGCAGGCGGCAAACCGATCGCCATCGATCCCATCCACATCCTCACAGAACCGCAGTACAACGGCGTGCGCGAATATGGCCGCAGCTCCAACCTCTGGTACGGCAGCTTCTTCCCCGATGCGCCGGAGATCTTCGAGACGCAGCAGTCGCTCGCGTCGAAGTGGGCCGGGCCCCAGCGCATCTTCCTCTGGCAGGACCTCGCGAATCAACCTGCTCCTTTGCCCGCAGCGCTCTCACCCGTCTACGTGATCGCAACATCCGGCGGCAAAGAGATCATCTCGAACCAGCCGAACCGGTGAAGACGCATGTCGAACCGTACCGCGGTATTCTGCGTATCTCATTTGCTGCGTCGCGGAGTCGTCCTGTGAGTCGCCGTTTGTTTTCTTCCTTTCTCGCTGCCATTCCCTTCATCGCCCTGCCTGTCTACGGCCAGGCCAAACCTCCTGCCTCGCCGGCCGTCACGATGGCTCGCGACGCGCACCCGTCATTGCTAGTCGCGACGGTCAAGCCGCACGACCCCGATTCAACGCATCAGGGCATCGATGCCATTGGAGATCACCTCGCCGTCTTCAATCAGTCGGTTTCGAGCCTGATGGTGTTCGCATACTCCATCCATCCAAAGCAGATCGCGGGGGCGCCCGACTGGGCGCTGCACGACCGCTGGGACATCGAAGGCAAGATCGACACGCCAGGCCAGCCCGACCTTCACCAGATGCAGGAGATGCTGCAGAAGCTCCTCGCCGACCGCTTTCAGCTCCACTTCAACCGCGAGAAGCGCGAGCTTGCTGTCTACGCGATCCGCGTCGCAAAGGGCGGCCCGAAACTGAAACCCGCCGCGCATCCGGAGGCGCTTGCCGACCAGCAAGGCAGCGGCGGCGGCACGGAGCAGACGCTCACCTACACCAGCGCAACCATGGCGGACTTTGTGATGGGCGAGCAGTTCTTTCTCGACCGCCCCGTGGTCGATCAGACAGGACTGAGCCGGCGCTACGACTTCTCCTTTCGTTATACCTATGACGAAGTGCACGCGACCGACCCCAACGCGCCGCCGGGACTGTTTACGGCAGTGCAGCAGCAGTTAGGGCTGAAGTTCGCGCCGGTCAACGCCCCGGTTGATGTCTTCGTGATCGATCGCGTGGAGCGGCCGGGGCAAAACTAGCCGGCGACACTTCTTTGCATTCGCTGAGAAGCCATTCTGCGTATCTTCCCAAGTACAGCGTAGGCTTGTGGGGGGCTTGCAATGATCGCCATCCGGTGGACGATGTTGTTTTCGGCTGTGCTGCTCGCCGGCGGACTTGCCGCGTGCGCTCAGGACATGCAGACGGTGAAGCCGATGGCAAAAGATGCGGACCCGTCGTTTGAGGTCGCGGTCATCAAGCCATCGGACCCGAGCGACAAAAACCAGGCATTCGGCCTGGAAGGTCATCGCATCCATATCGAAAACAATTCGATGACCGGCATTCTCTGCTTCGCCTACTCCATCCAGAAGAGCCAGATCGTCAATGCTCCGGAGTGGTTCGACGAGCAGCGCTGGGACATTGACGGCGTTCCCGATGTGGAAGGCAAGCCGAGCTGGGACCAGTACCGGCACATGCTGCAAAAGCTGCTCACCGCGCGGTTCGGCCTCAAGATGCATCCGGACAAGCGCGAGCTTTCGGTCTACACCCTCACCGTCGCGAAGAGCGGCGCGAGGCTGGCGAAGAGCACGCGCGATCCCGACGCCAACAGCGATTCATCGGGACATGGCATCGGAACCGGCCAATATATGAAGTTCACCAACGTCAGCATGGCCGACTTCGCTCACGTGGTCCAGATGATGGGACTGGACAAGCCGGTCGTCGATCAGACCAACATCCCCGGTCGCTTCGACTTCGAGCTGACGTGGACTCCAGACGCCATCCGCGCCACCGAGCCGAATGCGCCACCGGCGCTGTTTACGGCGGTGCAGGAACAGCTGGGTCTGAAGCTCGAAGCCACGCGCGCGGCCGCGGATGTGTTCGTGATCGATGCGGCGACCAGGCCGACGCAGAATTAGGTGCGCGTGATCCTGCCGCGGTTGAGGTAGAAATGCTCGCCGCGCCAGACAATGTGGTTGGAGGCGAAGCTCCACGCCCAGAAACCGAGGCCGAAGAAGTCGCGCAGCGGGATCAGCCACAGATCGCGCAGGACTTGTCCATCCCGAAGGATACCCACCCCAACTGAAAGCGCGACGGTGACGCGCGCGAGCAACACCAGACTCAGCAGCGTGAAGCTCCAAAGCGCAAAGCCGCTGGCGATGCAGTTCAGCACAGCCCACGGAATGCAGTAAGTGATGCCGAGGCCGGCGTATCCCCAGCGGCGCGAGTCGCGCGTGGAGCGCGCCCAGCGCATCTGGTGGTCCCAGAAGCCGCGGAAGCGATAGGCGGGCACGGTGGTTTCGACGGGTTCGCCGCAGAGCTCCACGCGATAGCCTGCGGCCGCGATGCGCGCGCCGAGCTCGTAGTCGTCGGCGAGATAGTCCACCAGCGATTCCAGGCCGCCGGCGCGGGTGAGCGCCTCGCGCGATACCGCCAGCGTTGAGCCGAGCCCAAAGCGGATGCCATCTTCAAGGAGCCGCGCGGTCAGCACGCCGGGAAGGAAGTCCGTGGAGATGCCGAGCGCTTCGAGCCGCGCCCATAGCGTCAGGCCATCGCCTTCCACTGAGGTGCGGCCGAGATACGGGACCGTTACCATGCCGACGGGATGGGCATGTTTGCCGCCGCGCGCATCCACGCTGGCGGCCGGGCCGAAGCACGCCATTACGCGAGAGAGATAGTGGGGCGAGACACGGATATCGCTGTCGTTGATGAGGATGTAGTCGTACTGCGCCTGTCGCAGCATCTGGACCAGATTGCTCACTTTGCCGGAGGTGCCGAGCCGCTCCGGGCAAACGATGAGACGGATGGCCGTACCAGGAAATTCGGCGCGCAGGCGCTCCACTTCGGCTACTGCGGGATCGTCCATGCTGCTGACGCCGAAGAGAATCTCAAACCGGCCGGCGTATTGCTGCGTGCAGTGGCTGACGAACCCTGCGTGCATGCGCGCGTCGAGGCCTTTGACTGGCTTCAGAATGCTGACGCTGGGCGCAAACTCGTTCTTCCCCGCCGCTGTTGCGACGCGCCGGCAATGATGGTTGAACGAGCGCGCGCCCCACAGCGCCAGCAGCATATAGACCAGCCCGCCCATGGTCAGGAAGGTCGTAATGATCTCGACTGCCATGGCGAAGTCCATCATTCGAGGATACCGGACGAGAAAAGGGCGGAATAAAAGTGGCTCAAACGGTAGTGGGTCAGGTTGAATTTTGCTTTGAAAGGGCGGGGCTTCAGCCACGCCATAAGCTGGCCATTCCTGAGCCGGGGCTTCAGCCCCCGAGGTCAAATTTGTCAAAATGACCCACCACCCTCATTCCGCAAGAACCGGATGAAGAGCGCACAATCTGTGATTGTTCAATGGCTTTCAACCCGCTCCCGCACGAAGCGCGCAACGCGAGCGGCGGCTTCCTGCGGATGTCGCTCCAGCAGCATGTGCGAGCCGGGGACTATCTCAACCTCGGCCTGCGGTTGGATGGCACGCATCTCTTCAAGGCAGGCCATGTCGATGAGCTGATCGTCTTTGGCATGCAGGAAAAGAATCGGCACGCGGACCTGGGCAAGCTCCTTACGCACATCGCAGGTAAGCACAGCGCGGATGCGCGCGGCGAAGGTGTCGGCGGGAATAGCAGTCCTGATCCTCTTCAGCTTGTCGAGCAACTCCTTCGGGGCATCGTGACCGGCAGTCCAGTGCTTCGTGACAAACGCTGGTCGCGGAAGTGCGAACAGTACATGCGTGAGGATCGAACTGATGGGCCGCAACAGCTTCCGCACCGGCGGCGTCGCAAAGCCGACGCAGATAACCAGGCCTTTCAGGTTCGGCGGGTTCGCAGCGGCCAGAGCAATGGCCGCGACGGAGGAGTAAGACTCGGCCAGCAGCACGAACGGTTCATCGTCGATGCCCGCCGAGCGCAGGAACGCGTCAACCTCCGCATACGAAGTGCAGCCGGTCGGCGGATAGCGCACGATCTGCGGTCGCATGGACGCAGGAAGCGCCGCAGCGAAATTTTCCAGCAGCCATCCGGTGCCGTCCATGCCCGGCAGCAGAACGAGTTTTGGTTCCCTGGAATCTCCGTCGGCCATCTTCGTGCGCTATTCGTAGCGCAGCGCCTCAATGGGATCGAGGTTCGCTGCCTTCCACGCTGGATAGATGCCGAAGACGAGACCGATGGCGCACGAGCAGAGAAACGCGATGAGAATCCAGAGCGGCGAGACCTGGGTCGGCACAATCAAATTGACGATCGCGGCCACGCCGCTACCGAGAAGCACGCCGATCAGGCCGCCGACGGCGCACAGCGTCATGGCCTCCAGCGTGAACTGGGTGAGGATGGTCTTTTTGGTCGCGCCGATAGCTTTGCGCACGCCGATCTCGCGCGTGCGCTCGGTAACGCTGACCAGCATGATGTTCATCACGCCCACGCCGCCGACGATGAGCCCGACGGAAGAGAGCGACATCATCAGCGCGAAAAGCCCAAAGGTGATCTGGTCCCACAGGCGCGTGATGGTGTCGGTGCCGAAGATGGCAAAGTTGTCCGGCTTGTCGTTGGTCAGCTTGCGCCGGCGGCGCAGCAGCTCGGTGAGGCCGTCCACCACGGCGTCCTTGTTCTTCGGGTCGTCGTACTTCACGCTGATCCAGTAGTCGAGTTGCTCCGGATGCATGTAGTGGAACGTCGTGATGGGAAAGAAGGCCTGGTTGTCCTGCGGGTTCTGGCCGCCGCCGAACGCCTGCTTCTGCTTGTCCGCCACGCCGATCACGGTGAAGACCATGCCGGCCGCGTCGATCTCTTTGCCGACCGCGTTCTGGTCGCCGAAGAGTTGCGCCGCGGTATCGTGGCCCAGCACAGTCACACGTGCTGCGCGCTGCTCATCGTTGTCGTTGAAGAAGCGCCCTTCGGTCAGTTGAATGTCGTTGATCTTCTCCTGATCGGTCGTGACGCCGGTCAGAATCGTGCCCTGCATCTCGTGGCCATTGCCGCGGATCGCGGTAACTCCGGCGCGGCCGGGAGCGTTGTTGTCCGTGTACTGCAGCGCGGGCGAGACGGCGACCACGTGCGGGATGGCGTGCATCGCCTCGGCGTCATCGTAGGTCAGCTGCTTCCGCGTCAGCATCTCCGTAGTGGGCCGGGAGCCGACAACCTGGAAGCGGAAGACGTAAAGCACATTGGAGCCGAGCGATTCGACGAGGCCAGTGATTCTCTGGTTGAGTCCGTTGACCACCGACGAGATGATGATAACCGTCAGCACGCCGATGACGATGCCGAGGATGGTGAGGCCGCTGCGCAGCTTGTTGGCGCGCAGCGTCTCCATGGCCATGGTGACGGTTTCTTTCAGGTCTCCGGATCGCATGGGCATCTCACAGCTCCGATCTCAGCGCGACGATAGGGTCCAGCCGCGCGGCCTTGCGCGCAGGATAGACGCCGAAGAAGATGCCGGTTGAAGTCGCCACGAACAGGCCGAGCAGCACGCTCCACAGCGCGACATCGGAGGGAAAGCCGAGCGCGAGCGTGACGCCTTCCGCGACGACGAATCCGCCCATCACGCCCAGGAATCCGCCAACCAGCGCCATCGCGCCAGACTCGACCAGAAACTGCAGTTCGATGTCGCGGCCGCGCGCCCCTAGCGCCTTGCGGATGCCGATCTCGCGCGTGCGCTCGGTGACCGACACGAGCATGATGTTCATGATGACGATGCCGCCGACAATCAGCGAGATAAAAGCGATGGATCCGGCGACCGCACCAAACCACTGCGTGACTTCAGTAAAGAAGCTAACCAGCGTGTTGTTGATGTCCAGCTCGAATGAGTCGTCCGCACCGGGGGCATCATGCCTCCGCCCGCGCATCAGCACACGGACCTCGTCGCCGGCGGCATTGAGCGCCGCGCCGGCTGCCCCGGCCTTGGCGTAGATGGTCAGCGACTTCATGGTGCCGTAGGTCTTCTGGTACGCGGTCAGCGGAATGCCGACCCAGTTGTCCTGGCTCTGGCCGAACGTTGAACCCTGCTTCTCGCCCACACCGATCACGGTGTACGGCTGCCCGTCGACGCGCAACTCCTGGCCCAGCGGATCGATGCCGGGGAAGAGATGCTCGCGCACGTCCGAGCCGATGATAGCGACCGCCGCCGCATGCTCGTCGTCGGTGGCGGTGAAGCCGCGGCCTTCGGCGATGTCCAGGTTCTGCAGCGCTGGCATCTGCCAGGTGTAGCCGCGGATGCTGGTGTCGGTGATGGAGTTGGTCTCGCGCGTCACCTTGGCGACGGTGGCCTGCATCGCGCCGATGCCGACGCAGCGCTTGCAGTTGTCGCGCACATAGACGTAATCGTCATAGGTCACGTTCTTGCGCTTCTGGTACTTCTCATACTGCGCGGAGGAGGTAATGATGGCCGGCAAACGGGAGACGGTGAAAACGTCCGCGCCGTAGCGGGAGAACTTGGTCGTGACGTAGGTGTTCGCGCCGTTCACCAGAGTGACGACGGCGATCACCGAGGCCACGCCAATCATCACGCCCAGCAGGGTGAGAAAGGTGCGCAGCTTGTTCTGCCACAGAGACTGCAGCGCCAGCATAATGGCTTCGCCGAGTTCCATCCCAGTGTGATTGTACGCAGCAGGAGCACGAGTCGTTCTCAGGGCGCGGCGGGTGCGATGAACGGAGGCCTTAAAAACCGTACCGCAGGCAGCGTTGGGCCTCGCGGTCTGGGCCATTTAGCTTGATTTCCTCAAAAAACCAGCGAAAGGCGATCAAAAACAGGAAAAAGAAGCATCGACTGACCATTGCACAGCAACGGTGATGCGTAATAATCGAAGACGTGCCTGCCACCGGAAAACAGTCCCTGATCGTTGCGCTTGACGTTCCCACCGTCGATAAGGCTTTGGAAACGGTCGAGACGCTTGGCGATACCGTTTCCTTTTATAAGATCGGACTGCAACTCTTTTTAACGGGTGGACTTCCGCGCCTCCTGAGCGAGCTGAGCGAGAAGGAAGTTTTTGTCGATCTCAAAGTTCCTGGCGATATTTCAAATACCATCAGCTCGGTCATTGAGCTCTGTGTCGCCATGAAAGTCAGATTTTTGACCCTGAGCGAGTCGATGCCGAACTCTACAGTGACGGTGGCTCGGGACGCCCGCAATCGCCAAAGCAGCATCTATCCTAGGCTGCTGACGGTTCCTTTTATTTCGAGCCTCAATCGCGACGATCTCAAGACAATTCACAAGACCGATGACCTGGATGGCTTCATTATCGATCGGGCAAAGGCTGCCCTCGCTGCGGGCTGTGATGGAATCATCGCATCCGGGGAGGAGATTCGACTTTGCCGAAGCGCTTTTCCCGATACCATCATCGTCAGCCCCGGGATTAGGCCAAAAGGAACTAAATCCGATGACCATAAGAGGTTTACTACCCCTCAAGAGGCCATTCTCATGGGTTCAGATTATCTTGTGGTCGGAAGGCCTATTCTGACGGCTGCATCACCCGACAGTATGGCCAGGGAAATCATCAATGACATTGAGTCGGCGCTGGCAGAAAAGAATCGCGGCAATTCGGCTGGGCCAGCCTCTAGTTCTCCTCACTCCTCACATTCGGCGGCCGCTCCGGTAAGCGCGATCTAAGATACCGCCCCATCCCGGATGGCCCCCGCCCGGGGCCATTTGCTTCTTCCCGCCCGGCAGCCTCGTCCGCTCGGCGTTCGTAAACTGCTCCACCGCGTCGTGCGACCTGATCCTGGCGCCGGTCATCTCGCAAGCGGTGGTGACGGTCCGCCCAACAGTGATCCAGGTGCCGCGGGGCTCGGCCAACTAGGAATCCATCCCCAGCTTGGCCAAATGGCCGTCAACAAAAGGCAGATTGATCTATAGAGAGCCCTCATAGAGGTGCCTTTACCACGCCCTCTCCCTTCAGCGGATACCCCCTTGTACTTTGGTCTCAAAGTATCCCTTTCAAAGGGGTTACGAGCCCGAGGCATCCATCAGGGCATCTCGGCGCAGGTATGCTGCAGCAATCTGTGGAGCGGCTTTCTGTTGCTCTGGCAAGAGCCGGTGATTCGACCAATGCAAAAGCCCGGCGCGTGCCCGGGCTCCTGTGTTTGTTCTCTGCTTCTATTTTAGCGAATGGAGCAAAACTCAAATGCCACTTTTTGAAAAGAATTATCGCGAATCAGGAGAGTGAGTTGGGGAAAGATTGGCGTGGAGACGGGCTTGACAGGATTTTTGCGCGCGAGGAGAACAGCTACCTGCGTTGCTGGCGCGGGAGCTGGCCGACTAACGGACGGGTAGGCGCAGATGGGCGTAACGAATTGGATGGAAGGGTGACAGGCATTAGCGCCAGATCGCAAGACTGGGTGTAGCAGTTGACGAAGGCGATTCTGACGAGATGGGCTGAGCTGCCCGGCGGAAAGAGCGCGTGGAGGTCGGCGTTGGCCAGGAGCGTGTCAACGTCCTTCAGTTGTGGGGTGGTCGATGAAGGCGAGGCCGGCTGGACTTCCTTGTCCACGATTTTGCCTGCGGCAAGCACAAGCTTGACAGAGGCGACACCATGACGACCAGCGGAGGGCGCAAGGTGAACCGTGCGGAAATCCTGGATGGGCCTCTTGACGATTGCAATGGCGGAGGGCTTGTGCATGGCGGCGGCGATTGCCGTGAGATGGTCATGTGCGCTGATTGTGTCGGCGAGCGATGCACTGGCGAGGCAGTAAGAAAAGGCATCCTCGAGCTTGCCCTGTTTGAAGAGAATCCATCCGAAGGTGTCCCACGCGGCGGCAAGTGAGGCCTCGCGGTGCACGACGTCGGGATTAAGGACGGTGGTGAGGGACCATTCCGTAGTTTGCTTCTCTTCCGAATCAAGAACTGTCTGCTCCGAAGCGTGAACGCGATCGAGATCGGTTGAGGTGTCGGCAAGAATGGCATTGATGCTGCTGAGCTGAGTGGAGTCATTGGCTGTATTGAGAAGCGGCTGGACTGTAGCGGATGCATCGGTAGCCTGTCCTGCATGGATTTGTGCAGTGGCCGTTGCGATGCGCAGCTTGTCGATATTTGGAGCTGTGGCCTGGAGACGGTCAATCGCGAGGCGGCCTTCGCGGGCCGCATCGGCAAATTTCTTCATCTCGTCCAGTTGGATAACAATATAAGTGGCGGGATCAGGATCGCGTGGTGCGGCTTTCTCCCATGCATTCAAGGTTTGTATGGAAGCGTTATGGTCCCCCATCTGGTACTGATAGGTGGAGATCGGCGCATAGTACTGGGCTTCTTCAGGGTGGTAAGTGACCTCGTGCTGTAGGTCCGCGACGATCTCAGTTTGCTTGCCAAGCAGCTGCGCGGCCAAAGCGTATCCGGCCCACAGGCT
>DATNEM010000058.1:0-3483 GCA_035552995.1 Acidobacteriaceae bacterium
CGCGGCGCCGGCCTCGAGAACGGGCATGATGAGGGTGATCTTCGTGCCGCGGCCGGGGCGGCTGACGATCTCAACTTCGGCGTGGCTGCCGTAGAGGACCGCCATGCGCTCCCGCACATTGCGCATACCGATGCCGTTGCCGCTGGCGGACCCGGTCCAGCCTGCCTCGGACAGGACGCCGGCCGTAGCTTCGGCCTCCATGCCGATGCCATCGTCTTCGATCTCTATGAGGAGACGGTCGTCGGAGAGGATGCGGCTACGCAGCGTGACGGTGCCGCCGCTGATGCGCGGTTCGAGCCCATGCTTGATGGAATTCTCGATAAGCGGCTGCAGCAGCATGCTGGGGACGACGATGGGCAGCGTGTTCTCGGCGATCTCTTTTACGACCCGCAGCTTCTCGCCGAAACGCACGACCTCGATATCCAGGTAGTCATCGGTGAAGGCAAGCTCTTCTTCCAGCGGCACGAAGGCATCGCGATTCTTCAGCAACACGCGCAGAATGTTTGCGAGCTTGACGATCATCTCGCGCGCAAGTTCCGGTCGGGAGCGGACGAGGGACGCGATGGAGTTAAGTGTATTGAAGAGGAAGTGCGGGTTGATCTGGCGCTGCAGGGCATCGAGGCGCGCCTCCATGAGGAGACGGCTCTGCTCTTCGAGCTTGCGTTCGGTGCGAATGGCGTTCCATATTTTGAGCGGGATGCCGACGACGACCGGCGCGCAGGCGCAGATGGCCAGCTCGACGAGCCAGTAATTCGAGTGCAACTCGAAGTAGCGGCGCGGGTAGGCGCGCGAGAGCATGCTGGTCGCGAACTGCATCGCCGTGATCAATACCAGCAGCATGATCTGGCGGTCGAAGTGCGGCCGGCGAAGGTTTCGTGTGACCCATTGGTAGAGGCTGAGGTCGATCATCGGCGAAAAGGACCAGACGTCTTCGGGATCGGTGAAGCGGCCATAGATGCCGATCACGGTAGCGACTGCCACATTGACCACGAACGCCCAGTACTCGCCATGCGACAGCGCGGGAAGCGCCAGGATTGCTCCGCCAAACAGCGCCGGGCCGGTTCCAAGCAGAAGCGCCATCAGGATCGTGGCCTCGAAGGAGAGGTCGGCGGCATAGAAGTTCGGCACACGAATGCGCATCCAAACGCCGGGCGCAAGTGGCAGACACATAATGGCCAGCAGAGCGATAGTCTGGCGGGGGCTGCGATGGGGTCGCAGCAGCAAGTTTTTGAAGGTGTTGGAACGCGCCAGCGCTGCGGCATATGAGGCAGCGACACCCAATTCGATGAGCAGCGTGATCAGGACCAGCGTGTTTTTTATCTGCGCGGGTTCCGAATGTGCGGCGAGCACCATGCAGATAACTGTATCGCCTGGATCGAGCCTCCTGACAGCGTTTCGTGAGTTATGGGCCGATATAATCGAGATATGCCATTTGAATCCGTGCGCAAGGTGGCCGAGGCCGACTTCCCTACACGCTGGGGCCAGTTCCGCATCCTCGGGTTTCAAGGCGTGGTGGCTGATCCTGAGCCCTGCAATGACGCGCTGCCGGCGCCCGCGAGGCGGATTGAGTCGGCGATTGCGCTGGTGATGGGCGACGTGCAGGCCGCACCGCCCATTGTGCGCATCCACTCGCAGTGCCTGACGGGGGATGTCTTTCACTCGCTCCGCTGCGACTGCCGGCAGCAGTTGGAACTGGCGCTGGCCGCGATCGCGGATGCTGGCGCGGGCATTCTGCTCTATGAGAACCAGGAGGGTCGCGGCATCGGCCTGATGGCGAAGCTCCAGGCGTACGAACTGCAGGACCAGGGGCTGGATACGATTGAGGCCAACCTGGAACTCGGCTATCGTGCCGACTGCCGTGAGTATGAGTTGCCGGCGGCGATGCTGAAGATGATGGGCGTGGAAGCCGTCCGCCTGATCACCAATAATCCGCAGAAGGTGGCGGCGCTGGAGGCCGTGGGCATCAAGGTTGTCGAGCGCATCTCGGCGGATGTGGCCGCCGAACCAACCTTCGAGCGCTACCTGCAAACCAAGCGCGAAAAGATGGGGCATCTCGTCAGTTAGTTCAGCCGGCTAGCGCGGATTCCTCTTTCGCCAGAGCAGATAGACACCCCACGCGGCTGCGGTGCAGTTGTCAACGATGCGGCCGTCGAGCAGCATCGCTTCAAACTCCGCGACGGGGACGAGATGGACTTCCAGATCGGTCTCTTCCGGGTCGCGATCGTGTGGGCCTTGCGTAAGGCCCTCGGCGAGGAAGACGTGATGCCGCTGGTTCATGACGCCGTAGCCGATCTGCAAGTTCGCGAGCAGAGTCCAGCGGGCGGCAGTCAGGCCGGTCTCCTCGCGTAGCTCGCCACGTGCCATCTGTTCCGGATCCGCATCGGGCCGCTCCCAGCCGCCCTGCGGCAGTTCCGCGTAGCGCGCGCCAACTGTATAGCGGAACTGCGAGACGAGATAGAGGAAGTCGCCCTCTGGGGTGGTTTCCAGCGGAATGATGATGCACGCAGGGTCTTTTTCGACCACACCATAGATCCCGCGCGATCCATCGCTGCGCTCAATGACGTCTTCGCGCACGCGGGTCCAAGGGTTGCGATAGACCTCACGAGTGCTGATGGTTTTGATCAGCTCTTCTTCTCCGGGTCTCCGCCTGCCTGACCATTCGACCAATACACAGCGTACTTCTGCTCCGTGATGCGATACATCGGCATCACCGGCAGCATGTCTTTGGTCTTCGATTTGAAGGTGAGGTCCTTCGGGGAAGTAACGTCGATGAAGCTCGCCGCATCAGCTTCCGACGCGATCGGATCTGGCGCAGCAGCTGGGAGCTCGGTGCGACTCGGGCCAGTGCCATAAGCGCCGATGCGCAGTTTCGAATCCGCAGCCGGGCCGGGCCCAAGATCCGCCGCAAGTACCAGCGGGCCGTAGAGTGCGACGCGGAGCGTGGGGTCCCCCGGCAGTGGCTCGGTTGTCAACTTCATGGGAAGCGAGAGCTCGATCTTGTCGCCCTCACGCCACTCCCGCGTCAGGGCGAGGTAGCTGCCCGGCTCGGCGAACGCCTCGAGCTCGCGGCCATTGATCTTGACGGAACCGCCATCGACCCAGCCCGGCACGCGCACATGAATTGTGCGGCGCTGCGGCGTCGGGGTCTTCACGATAAGCGTCGTTCCCTGGTCCGCCGGGAAGCTGGTCTGCTGGCGCAGGCCGAAGCCCGCTTCCTTCCAGTTGAGTTCCGAAGGGATGAACTGGTTTACCCAGACGGCTGCGTGCTGCGGGTCACCCGGGCCTTTGAAGTAAATCGTGTCATTGAACTTCGCGAATTCTTCCGCGCCTGTGCCCGTGCAGCACCAGAATGAGTTGTCCGGCGAATTGTAGTAGCGCCAGTAACCCGCTGCCAGCGGGAAGAAATATTGCTTCAACCCCTGCGGATTCTGGGTGCCGAGGCGGCAGTTCCACACCGCACGCTCGTAGGCATCCATATACCGC
>DATNEM010000059.1:0-3074 GCA_035552995.1 Acidobacteriaceae bacterium
ATCGAAACACCCGAGCTCGATCAGCAGCTCGCGCAGGCCAAAGCAGACCTCGCCACCGCGCAGTCGAACGCCGCGCTCGCCAAGACCACCGCCGACCGCTATCAGGGCCTCATCGCGCAGAACGCCGTCTCGCAACAGGACACGGACAACGCGCTCGCCGCGCTCGCCGCACGCAACACGGAAGTCAACTCCGCGGAGGCCAACGTCAGGCGCATCGAAGAGCTGCAATCCTTCGAGCGGATCACTGCGCCATTCGACGGCGTCATTACCGCCCGCAACCTCGACATCGGCCAGTTGGTGAGCACCGCAGGCAGCACCACTACTCCCGGCGCGGGCACAGTCGATTCCTCCAAGGCAATCTTCGTCATATCCTCCATCGATCGCCTCCGCGTCTTCATCAACGTGCCGCAGGTGTACGCACCGGACGCGAAGAACGGCGTCATCGCTACGCTCAGCCTTCCGCAGTATCCTGGCCGCAGCTTCCGCGGCAAGCTCGTCCGCACCTCAGACGCCGTCGATCCCGCGACACGCACGCTGCTCGCTGAAGTTGATGTGGACAACCGGAGCGGCGAACTGCTGCCCGGCAGTTACACCGAGGTCCACCTCAACGTCTCCGGTGCCGCGCCTGCGCTGTCCATTCCCGTCAGCGCGGCCATCCTTGAGCCGGACGGTCTTCACGTCGCCACCGTCGATTCCAATAACCATGCGCATATCGTCCGCATCGCGGCAGGCCGCGACAATGGTTCCAGCATCGAGGTCCTCGGCGGCCTCGAGCCCGGACAAAAGGTAATCGCGAACCCGCCCGACTCCCTTACCGACGGCGAAGAGGTCCGCGTCGTCGCGCCGCAGCAGAACCAGCAGCAGGAGAATAAGCAGTGAAGTTGCTGCACCCGAATTCCGGAGTAGCAGCGGGCTTTAGCCCGCGGGGATCGCATCCAAAAGCGGAGCGCGGCTTCAGCCGCGAGCTCTTTGGATTTCCATCGCCGGGTGCCCCATTCATGCGCGGCCTTATCGCGCATGAGTGGAAAAGAAGATCGCTCGCTGCCTTGCTTGCACCCACTATCTGCCTCTTACTCTCCGGCTGCCTGGTCGGCCCCAGCTACAAAAAGCCCGCCGTGCCTGCCCCTCCTGCCTATTCCGGCAGCGGCCACAACGGCGACTGGGCCGCCGCCGCACCGGCCGATGCTGCCAACCGGAGCGCATGGTGGACCATCTACAACGACCCGCAGCTCAGCGATCTTGAACAACGCTGCGCCGCAGCCAATCAGCAGATCGCCGCCGCGCTTCATGCATATGAGCAGGCGCATGACGTCGTTCGCATCGATCGCTCCGGGCTCTTCCCCTCCGTCTCTATCGGTGCGTCCGCATCGCACAACGATCTCTCCGCGAACCGTCCGTCGCTCTCTGCAACATCCAAGCGTAACTACTGGGACTTTCTGCTGCCCGTCAACATCTCATGGGAACCCGACCTCTGGGGCAGCGTGCGCCGCCAGATCGAATCCAGCTCCGCCAACGCGCAAGCCACCGCCGCCGATCTCGCCAACACGCGCCTCAGCCTGCAGGGACTCCTCGCCGTCACATACTTCCAGCTTCGTGGTCTCGATCTTCAGGCGCAGCTTCTGCGATCGACGCTTGATGCGTACCAGCAGGCGCTCAACCTTACGAACGCCCGCTTCAAAGGCGGCCTGGCATCCGAGAGCGATGTCGCGCAGGCGCAGGCGCAGCTCGAAGGTACGCGCGCCCAGCTTGTCGATCTCGGCGTGCAGCGCGCGCAGTATGAGCACGCCATCGCGGTGCTCGTCGGAACGGCAGCCACTAACTTTCACATCGCGGAGAATCCAGCCAGCGGCAGTCCGCCGTCCATACCCGCTGGCGTTCCCTCGGAACTCCTCCAGCGCCGGCCCGACATTGCCGCGGCCGAGCGCCGCGTCGCCGCAGCCAACGCGCAGATCGGCGTCAACCAGGCTGCCTACTACCCGAACGTCACGCTCGGTACCGAAGGCGGCGTCGAATCCAGCGCCATCTCGCGCCTCTTTACCTCCAACAGCGCGGAGTGGAACGCCGGCATCTCCGCCGGCGAGCTCGTCATCGACGGCGGCCGCCGCCGCGCGCAGATCGACTATGCCATCGCCCAACGCGAGCAGGCCACCGCGCTCTATCGCCAGCAGGTGCTCTCCGCCTTCCGCGATGTTGAAGACCAGCTCGCCGCGCTGCGGGTGCTGGAAGAGGAGGCATCCGTTCAGCAGGCGGCGGTGGCGGCCGCACAACGCAGCACGCAGCTTTCAACCCTGCGCTACAAGCAGGGCCTCGCCGCATATCTGGAAGTCCTGACCAACCAGACCATCGAACTCAGCGATGAGCGCGCCGCGGCCGCACTGGTCGCACGCCGCATGGTCGCCAGCGCGCAGTTGCAGATGGCCCTGGGCGGCGGCTGGTCCGCGGCACAGCTTCCTAAAAACTGATCGACGAAGATTTACGCGGACAGCACGCTCGCCAGCTTCGCGCCTACCCACACCGCCGCGAGACCCAGCACCAGGCTGGAGACCGCATACAGCGCGGCCATCGCCATTTCGCCGGCTTCGAGTGTAGTGAACAGCTCCCATTCATAGGTGGAGAAGGTGCTGTAGGCGCCGATGAAGCCGATGGGGATCAACAACGTCCATGACCGACTCAGTTCGATGTGGTGTCCCAGCCACGTGATAGCGAATCCAATGATCATGCACGCCGTAATGTTCACCACGAAGGTGCCCCACGGAAAGCGCGTGCCTGCGCGTCCGGAGACCGTCGCGCTCACCCAGTACCGTGCGACCGAACCCAGTGCGCCTCCCGCCGCGATCAAAAGATACTTCTGCAACGTGCCGTCTCTCCTGAATTAAATGTACGTCAGGCTTGCTCAGAATTGGCGGCAACTCTTGCCGGCGATGTACCTCGCTAGTCCACCGTGAGCGTCAGGCTCGTTGTACGCGCCAGCGAACCCGAGGTTCCGGTAACGGTCAGCGTGTAAGTCTGCGGCGGCCCATGGTCCGCACCGCATCCGGACATACCTGCCGCAGCGGCGACACCGGCGGCCATCA
>DATNEM010000060.1:0-22461 GCA_035552995.1 Acidobacteriaceae bacterium
CGGCAAGCTGAAGGTGATGAAGATGGACGTGGACGCGAATACCGCCACGCCGATGCGGTACGGAATCCGCGGGATTCCGGCTCTGCTGCTGTTCAAGGGCGGCAAGGTGGCCGAGCAGATCGTGGGCTATGTGCCGAAGGATACGATCGACAAGACCGTTGCAAAGGTGCTGGTCTAGGAGTCAGGAACGCACCGCGTAAAGTTTGCCTGCGAGAGACGCCCGGTGGCTTGATGCTGCCGGGCGTTTTCGCTTTAAGGCAACTGCAACAGCAAAGGCTTAACACCGATTTACACCGATCGCACCGATTTTGAGGGGATAAAGACAAGGCAAAGCGAAGAATCCAGAGCTATCAGCTTAGATTTATAAGCTGACAGCAAAAGCGAAGACCGAGAATCCAGAGCTGTAAGCTGAGAGCGGTTAAGCTGTAAGCCAAGGGTTTGAATGATGGAGTTGGTGCTCTTCCGCGTGCTGATGGTGGCCTTTTTCATTCTGGCCAACAGTTTCTTTGTGGCCGCGGAGTTCGCGATTGTGAGTGTGCGCGCGACGCGCATGCAGCAGTTGCTGGCGCTGAACCGGCCCGGCGCACGGACGGCGCTGGCCCTGAAGAAGAATATCGATGAGTTTCTGCCGGCGGTGCAGTTTGGCGTGACGCTGGCTTCTCTCGCGCTGGGGTGGCTGGGCGAGCCGGCGGTGGCGCAGATGCTGCTGGATTTTGCGGCGCGGTGGTTCGCGCATCTGCCGGCCCATGCGGTGGTGTATGCGCATGCCGCGGCGATTGCGATCTCCTTTGCCGGGATCATCTATTTTGAGGTGCTGCTGGGCGAGCTGGTGCCGAAGTCGCTGGCGCTGGCGCGAACGGAGCGGATCGCGCTGGCGGTTGCGGGGCCGATGGATGTGTTCATCCGGATGACGCGACCCGCGGTGCGGGTGATGAACGGATCGGCGGGGTTTGTGCTGCGGTTGTTTCGTGCTCCGCAGTCCGGCGAGGGCTCGGTGCATTCGCCGGAGGAGATCAAGCTGATTGCGACGGCGACGCGGCGGATGGGGCTGCTGCCGGAGTATCAGGAAGAGATTATCCATCGCGCGATCGAGCTGAACCATGTGACGGTGCGCGAGATCATGACGCCGCGGCGGAGAATTTTTTCCCTGCCGGCGGGGATGACCGTGGACCGTGCGAGCGCGCGGATTATCGAGGAGCAGCACTCGCGCGTGCCGGTGTATGAGGATCGGCCGGCGGCGGGTGACGAGGGCGCAGCGACACCCGTGGCCGATCCGGACCGCATTATCGGTGTCGTATATTCCAAGGACATTTCACGGCTCATGCATTTTCGCGCGGTGACACTGGCGCTGGGAGGAACGGTCAACTCGGCGCTGACGCTGCGGCAGGTGATGCGCGATGTGTTCGTGGTGCCCGAGACGAAGCTAGCGGTTGAGATGCTGCAGGAGTTCCAGCAGCGGCGAAGGCAGATTGCGGTGGTGGTGGATGAGTTCGGGTCGACGGTGGGGATTGTGACGGCGGAGGATGTGCTGGAGCAGGTGGTGGGCGAGTTGGAGGACGAGTTCGACATTGCTCCGCGTACGGCGGGGCCAGACGCGGAGGGGGTACTGGTGCTGGATGGGAGCACGACGCTGCGCGATCTGGGGACGCAGCTGGGTTGGAGCTTTCCGCGCGAGGCGGGCGTGGAGACGCTGGCGGGTTTCATGCTGGCGCAGCTGGGGCACCTCCCGGCGGTGGGGGAGAGCGTGGAGCACGCGGGGCGGCGATATGTGGTGGAGCAGATGGCGGGGCGGCGGATCGCGGGCATCCGTGTGGAGACTCTGGGCGCAACGAGCGCCCCAACGGCGGCGGATCCGCAACTTAGGCTAGAGCTATAGGTTGTCGTAGCGCGAACGTGGCATGAAAGTGCCTGGCGTCTCCCACTCCTGCGTCATGCGCCGGGGGCGCGCCGGTTGCTACGATAGACGCATTCATGGCTCATGTTCTGGTTACGGGCGGCTCGGGTTTCTTTGGTGGTGTGCTGAAGCGGAGGCTTCTGCGCGAAGGGCATACGGTCGTCAACATCGATTGCGAGCAGGATGAAGACACGCTAGCGGGGCTGACGAGCGTCCGCGGCGACCTGCGCGATGCAGCGCTGGTGCAGCGGGTGTTTGCGGAGCACAGGTTCGATGCGGTGTACCACGCAGCGGCGCAATTGGCGCATGGGATGAGCCTGGACAAAGAGCTGCTGTGGACTTCCAACGTTGATGCTACGAAGCTGCTGGCACAGACGGCGCGCGCGGCCGGTGTGAAGCCGTTTGTGTTTATCTCGTCGAACTGCCTGTGGGCGGCGAACCTTGGGCATCCGGTGAACGAGGAGCGCGATGTGCCGGCGCCGGTGGAGCTGTACGGGAAGTCGAAGCTGGCGGGTGAGGAACTGCTGAAGGAGTTTGAGGGCGACCTGAACGTGGTGACGCTGCGCTGCCCGACGATTATGGATGCGGGCAGGCTGGGGCTGCTGGCGATTCTGTATGAGTTTATCGACGACGGCAAGACGGTGTGGGTGGTGGGCGGCGGCGAGAACCGCTACCAGTTCATCTATGCGGACGACCTGGCGACGGCGTGCATCCAGGCGGCGGGGTATGGGAAGTCGGACCTGTTTCACATCGGGTCAGACAATGTGACGTCGATGCGCGAGATGTATGAGAGTGTGATCCGCGCGGCGGGGAGCAAGAGCAAGGTGCGTGCGCTGCCGAAGGGGCCGACGATTGCGGCGATGGTGCTCGCGCATAAGCTGCGCGTGTCGCCGCTGGGGCCGTACCACTACAAGATGATCGCGGAGAGCTTTTTGTTCGACACGTCGCGGATCAAGGAACGGCTGGGATGGCGGCCGACGCTGACCAATGACGAGATGCTGCTGAAGGCGTACCGGTACTATTCCGAGCATCGGGCAGAGATTGCGGCGCGGACGGATGTGTCGGCGCACCGCAAGGCGGCGTCGATGGGTGTCATTCGGCTGCTGAAGTGGGTATCCTGAGGCTGCGCGAGTCGCAGTGTTCTGATTCAACTTTCCAAACCCGTTCGCCGTGTGCTGGTGACGCTGCCTGTGATCTGGGTGGTGGTGTCGGTGGTGTTTCTGCTGATCCACCTGGTGCCGGGCGATCCGATTGCGCAGATGCTGGGCGAAGGCGCGACGGCGGGAGACGTCTCCGCGCTGCGGCATAGCCTGGGGCTGGATGCACCGCTGTCGACACAATACTTCCACTACTGGCGCGGGGTGGTCCATGCGGACTTGGGGCAATCGCTGCGGCTGCACGATTCGGTGACACACCTGGTGCTGGAGCGGTATCCGTATACGTTTGCGCTGACGCTGGCGGCGCTGGTGATTGGCGTGGGGATTTCGGTGCCGGCGGGAGTGTGGTCGGCGCTGCATCGCGGGCGATGGCAGGACCGCGTGTTGGGGATCGTGTCGCTGGGCGGGCTGTCGTTTCCGAACTTTGCGCTGGGACCGATTCTGATTCTGGTGTTTTCGATCAAGCTGGGATGGACGCCGGTGTCGGGGGCGGGCACTGGGCCGATCTTCGGCCGCGGGTTCTGGCTGTACCTGGTGCTGCCGGCGATCACGCTGGGCAGCGGGCTGGCGGGGATCCTGACGCGTATGGTGCGGACGGCGATGCTGGAAGAATTGGGGCAGGACTACATCCGCACGGCGCGGGCGAAGGGGCTGCCGGAGCGGACGGTGGTGTATCGTCATGCGCTCGTGAACGCGCTGATTCCCGTGATGACGATTGTGGGGTTGCAGTTTGGCAGCCTGCTTTCGGGAGCGATTGTGACGGAGACGGTGTTCTCGTGGCCGGGGATCGGGCGGCTGACGCTTTCGGCGATTTCGAACCGCGACTATGCGCTGGTGCAGGGATGCATTCTGGCGGTGGGGTTGACGTATGTCGCGGTGAATCTGCTGACGGACGTGGCGTATACATACGTGAATCCGCGGATGCGAGTCTAACGACGTAGCGGCGATGAGAATGACGTTGAGAGTGTGGGTGCGGGGATTGTCTGTGTTGTGGGTTGTGCTGGGCGGCGGGTTGGCGCTGGCGCAGGCTGCGGCGCAGAAGCAAAGCACGCATACGTTTCATGATCGCGGGTCGGGCGTGAGTTTTGACTATCCGGCGGGGTGGACGTTTGCGGAGCGGGACCACGAGATCAGCACGTTTCATCTGGATGCGCGGACGGCGCCGAAGAAAGCGCAGATGCGCGCGGTGGTAGCGATGCCGGCAAATCCGTATCCGGCGTCGACGTTCTCCGGGGCGTATGTGTATTTTTCGGTAACGCCGCATACTTCGGCGGCGGCGTGCGCGAGGCAGGCGGTGACGCCCGCGATTACGAAGGGCGAGAAAGAGCGCCGCGAGGCGGAGCTAAGGGCGGCAGGTTCAGGAAGCGCAGCTTCGGATGCGGCGGATGGCGGCGCGCCGGAGATTGTTTTGGCGGAGAAGCCCGAGAAGGTGCAGATTGCGGGGATTGCGTTCATGCGTGGGCGTGATGAGCAGCGCGAGATGTGCATCACGCAGCATGACGATGTGTACACGACGCGGCGGAAGGGCGCGTGCGTGCGGTTCGACCTGGCGATCAATAATTTTTGTGGCGGAGAGATGTCGGGGGTGCGGGATATGACGCCGGCGCAACTGGGGGATGTGCGCGGGCGGCTGAGGGCAATCCTGGAGACTGTGCGGTTCGAGGGGAAATAAGGCGGTGGCCGACGCTATTTGTCTGTGGTGATGGGATCAAGTAGTTGACGTCCGTCACGGCAAAGCCGCAAGGCGGTGAAGCAACTGAAGCGGAAATCTAATGCCCGGTGCCGCTCCTCGGGAGTTGCGCGGTCGTCCATATCGACGTGTGTGTAGAAGACTTTATCGCCGGGGCCCATCGAGCGACCTGTGTAACCGGGAAACATATCGATGTCGTTCGAATATAGGTGTTGAAGTCGACCGGCATGGATGGTCACAAACCCGCCAAAGGGGTGCCCCTCGCCCTGCTGTTCGCCGATCCTGATAGCCATGAGTCTTCCGTCTTGGAAGGTGGGAATCACGGTGAACAATGTGGATTCGACAACTGACCACTTGTCAAAAACCGCTTTAATCGGCTCTGGCAAGCGCTCAGTGGACATGGACATCCATTCGGGTAAAGTTGCAATTCCATACGCACCGACTATCGGTTGATTCGTGTCTCCGGCGCGAATACTTTCCGTGCTAGTGACCAGCGGACGAATTGCTCTCTCGTACTCGGCTTGAGTTGTTTCCCCGACGCGCAAACTTTTAACGGTTGCTAGCAGTTGCTCAGCCTTCCAGCGGTGATACCAAGCGCTTGTGTACAGCATCATCGCATAGATGACTGGTAGTCCCCAGAGGAGGCACACTACGGTGACCGTAACCCGTTTTGCCTTTTTCATGCAGTCCTCGCCGACGAGGTGGATGATGCGCGGATTGTATCAAGCCGCTTTCGGCTTGCGTTCCGCTTGAACCTGCTATTTTGCGGCTACGGCAGTGGAGGGTTGAGCGGCTTCGCGTGCAGCTGGCTGAGTGCTCGCAGATTGCGTGGCGGTGGGATTGAGGCTGGAGGCGGCAGAGCCCGCGAGGTGGACAATGCGGTCGGGCCAGATGCCGAGAAGGAGTGTGGCGGCCGCGGTGAGGAAGAGAGCGATCGCGGCGGGAGTGCGGATGGCGATGGCGAAGGGCGTGGCGGCGCCTCCAACATTCACAGCGGAGATGGCGGAGACCCGAGCGGAGGGTTCGGCGGAGATGCTGGTGACGCGGGTGGTGGCCTGGTCGTAGATGGCGGTGGATGCGACGTGGCCCGGATGCGTCCCATTTGCAGAAGCGATCTCGCGGCGGGAGTAGATGGAGGCCAGCAGGCGGAGGTAGTAGAAGCAGGCGACGCCGCTGTTGAGCAGGCCGACGATGGCGAGGCCGGTGCGTCCCGCGCCGATGACGGCCGTGAAGACGTAGAACTTGCCGAAGAAGCCGCCGGTGAAGGGAATCCCGATGAGCGAGAGCAGGAAGACGGCGAGCATGGCGGCGAGGACGGGATGTTGCGCCGCGAGGCCGCGGTAGTCGTCGACGGTGCGCAGGTCCTCATTGAAGCCGGAGACCTGGGTGATGACGATGAAGGCACCGACGTTCATGGCGGCGTAGGAGGCGGTGTAGAAGCAGGCGGCGGCGATGCCGGCGGGCGCGAGCGCGGTGAAGGCGGCGAGGAGGTATCCGGCGTGCGCGATGCTGGAGTAGGCGAGCATGCGCTTGACGTCGGTCTGCTTGAGCGCGCCGAGGTTGCCGATGGTCATGGAGAGCGCGGCGACGGCCCAGAGAAGCAGGGACCAGCGGTGCTGCATGAGGGGGAATCCGGAGAAGAGGATGCGGAGGAGGACGGCGAAGGCGGCCGCCTTGGGCGCGGTGGACATGAAGCCGACGACCGGCGCGGGCGCGCCCTGGTAGACGTCGGGCGTCCACACATGGAAGGGCGCGGCGGAGACCTTGAAGCCGAGGCCGACGATCATGAGGGCAAGCGCGAGGAAGGCGAGGGTCGGGGTTGCGCTGGTTCCTAGGCCGGCGGCGATGGCGGGAATGCTGGTGGAACCGGTGGCGCCGAAGGCAAGCGCGATTCCGTAGAGGAAGAAGGCGGTGGCGAAGGAGCCGAGCAGGAAGTACTTGATGGAGGATTCGGAGGCGGCGGCTTTGGATTTGCGGAAGCCGGCCATGATGTAGGTGGAGATGGAGGATATCTCGAGGCCGATGAAGACCATGAGCAGATCGAGGGAGCAGGTCATCAGCATCATGCCGACAGCGCCGAAGAGGAGAAGCGCGTAGTACTCGCCTTCGTGGGAGGCGTGCGAGCCGAAGTAGTCGAGCGAGGCAAGCAGGGTGACGACGAGGATGGCAGCGATGAGGAGATGGAAGAAGACGCTGAATGCATCAACTTGAACAGTCCCGCTGAAGGCGGTAAGAACGCCACGGTGCAACTGCGCGTAGCTGGCGATGCCGGAGAGCGCAGTGGCGATGATGGCGAGCCAGCCGAGCGGTTTGCGGGATGCGCCGGGTTTGAGCATCGCCTCGATGAGCATGAGCAGGATGCCGGCGACGGTGAGGATGTATTCCGGCAGCAGTGCGAGGATCTGCGGAGGGAGAGAGTTCATCGGGCGCCTCCGGAGATGGTTTGCGTGGAGGCTGTGGTCGTAGCTGAAGGCGCGGGCGCGGCATCGGGAGATGCGGGGGTGGAAGTGGGACCAGCGGCGAGCGCAGTGACCGCCGGGCCGATGGTGCGGGTCCAGTAGGGCGAGGCAAGGCCCATGACGAGGAAGAGGATGGCGAGGGGCCAGAGGGCGAGGTGCTCGCGGGCGTCGAGGTCGCGTGGCGGAATGGATGCGGGGCGCGGGCCGGCGTCCGCGTAGAAGACGCGCTGGATCATGGTGAGCATGTAGGCCGCGCTGAGGATGACGCCGGTGGTGGCGAGCGCGGTCCAGAGATGGCGGTGCGGGACGGCAGCTTTGATGGAACTGGAGAGGATGAGGAATTCGCCGACGAAGCTGGACAGCATGGGGAGGCCGACGAGCGTGAGGCCCGTGATGACGAACATGGTGACGATCCACGGCGTCTGCGCAGCGAGGCCGCCGTAGTCGCGCATGTCGTAGGTGCGGTAGCGCTCATACAGCAGGCCGAGGAGCATGAAGAGCGCGGCGCCAGCGAGAGATTCATTGAGGATCTGATAGGCGCCACCGGTGAGTCCCGAGGCGGTGAAGGTGAAGAAGCCGAGGACGATGAAGCTGAGCGCGCTGAGGGTGGCGTAGGCGGCGAGTTTCTTCATATCGCGCTGGACGAGCGCGAGCAGCGCCGCGTACACGACGCCGATGGCGGCGAGCGCGATCATAAGCGGCGCGATGCGGCGGGATTCGGCGGGGAAGATAGCGAAGGAGAAGCGCAGGATGGAGTAGAGCGCGGTCTTACCGGTGAGCACGATGACGGCAGCGGTGGGCGCTTCCATAACAGCGTCCACCAGCCAGCCGTGCAGCGGAAAGACGGGGACCTTCACGGCGAAGGCGAAGAGGAAGGCAACGGAGGCGAGCCAGAGCGCGGAGGAACTGGTAGAGATGCCGTGCTGCGCGGCGAGTGCGGTGAGCGTCGGGAGATCGAAGGTACCGGTGCGTGTGTAGAGCCAGACGATGGCGACCAGCAGCAGCGCGGAGGGGATGAAGGCGTAGAGGAAGTACTTGATGGCGGCGCGCTGGCGGCTTTCCGTGCGGCCGGCCGTGGCGATGAGCAGCGTCATCGGAACGAGCGAGAGTTCCCAGAAGCCGTAGTAGAGGAAGAGGTCGAGCGAGATGAAGATGCCGTACATCGCGACCTGCTGGAGCAGCAGGAGTGTGTAGAAGAGCTTCTTGCGTGAGTCGATGGCGCGCCAGGAGATGAGGACGCCCAGCGGCGCGAGCAGTCCAGTGAGGACGACGAGCCACATGGAGATGGCGTCCACGCCGATGTGGTAGTGGATTGCGGGAGAGCTAATCCAGGCGTGATTCTGTTCGAACTGGAAGGCGCCCGACTGCGCCGTGGAGGAGAAGTGCGCGGGCAGGTGCAGGGTGAGCGCGAAGGTGATGAGAGTGATGACAAGCGCGGCCCACTGCTGGATTTTGCCGCGGTCGGGCAGGAGCGCGAGGAGGATGGCCCCGATGAGCGGCGTGACAAGGATGAGCGTGAGGATGATGTCGTTGATCGTCACAGGTGCACCCACAGAGCGCGGCCGAAGATCATGGCGGCGAGAATGACGGCGGCGCCGGCGGCGAGCCATCCGGCGTAGGAGCGAATGTTGCCGGACATCTGATTGCGGGTCGCCCAGGCAAAGCCGCGGACGGTCATGCCGGAAGCGCGTGCAGAGCCATTGACGACGCCGCGCTCGAAGATGAGTTCGACGATGCCGCGCGTGAACATCAGCAGCGGTGTGACAAGGAAGGCGTGATAGATCTCGTCGATCCAGTATTTGTTCGAGACCAGCGAGTAGGCGGAGCGGAAACGCTGCGCGAGCGCATCGGCGGTACCCGGCTTGCGGCAGTAGAAGAGCCATGCGATATAAAGGCCGAGCAGCGCAACGAGGACGGAGGCGATAGCGAGGGTGAGTTCGAGAGCGGACGATGTGGCGACGGCTGGCAGTTCGCCGCCAATTGGAGCGCTTGCAAAGACAGGATCAAGGAAGCCCTCGATTGCGCTGTGGCCCGGGATGCCGACCCATCCGCCGATGACGGAGAGGATGGCGAGGATGACGAGCGGGAAGAGCATGATCCAGGGGGATTTGTGGACTGCGTGTGTGTGCGAGTCATCGTGCCCGGCGACCATGGTGAGTTTGGTATCCGCGTGGGCATGGACTGCGGCGCCGTGAGATTCAAGCGTAGCCTCCTCGAAACGCAATTCGCCGAAGAAGGTCTTGAACCAGAGCCGGAACATGTAGAAGGAGGTCATGCCGGCGGTGATGAGGCCGACGATCCAGAGCGCTTTGCCGAGCGGGCCGGGCGAGTTGAAGGCGCGGAAGAGAATCTCGTCCTTGGAGAAGAAGCCGGCGAAGGGCGGGATGCCTGCGATGGCGAAGACGCCGGCGGACATGGTCCAGAAGGTGATGGAAATGCGCTTGCGGAGGCCGCCCATGTTGCGCATGTCCTGCTCGCCGGAAAGCGCATGGATCACGGAGCCCGCGGCGAGGAAGAGCAGCGCCTTGAAGAAGGCGTGGGTGAGCAGGTGGAAGATGCCGGCGGTGTAGGCGCCGACTCCGCAGGCAAGGAACATGTAGCCGAGCTGGGAGACGGTGGAGTAGGCGAGCACGCGCTTGATGTCGTGCTGCACCATGCCGATGGATGCGGCGAAGATGGCGGTCAGCGCGCCAATGATGGCGACGACGGCGAGCGCGGCGGGCGAGCGGTCAAACAGCAGATGGCAGCGCGCGACCATGTAGATGCCCGCGGTGACCATCGTGGCCGCGTGGATAAGCGCGGAGACGGGCGTGGGGCCTTCCATCGCGTCCGGCAGCCAGACGTAGAGGGGGATCTGAGCAGATTTGCCGGCGGCACCGAGGACGAGGAGGAGGCAGATGGCGGTGAGGAAGCGCACGCCGAGCCATTCAGGATGCGCGCCGACGGTGGAAAAAACGGTGGAGAAGTCCAGCGAGCCGAAGTGGGCGATGAGGAGGAACATCGCGAGGAGGAAGCCGAAGTCGCCGATACGGTTGACGACGAATGCCTTGCGGCCGGCATTGGCGGCGGAGGTCTTTTTGAAGTAGAAGCCGATGAGCAGATAGCTGGCGAGGCCCACGCCCTCCCAGCCGACGAAGAGCAGCAGGAAGTTGGCGGCGAGCACCAGCACGGACATGAAGAACATGAACAGGTTGAGGTAGGCGAAGAAGCGCCAGTAGCCCTCCTCATGCGCCATGTAGCCGACGGAATAGAGATGGATGAGGAAGCCAACGCCGGTGACAACGCCGAGCATGATTAGCGTGAGGTGGTCGACGGAGAGGCTAAAGTCAGCGTGGAAGCCGGGGACCGCGATCCATGCACCGGAGTCGAGTGCGATAGATGCCGGTGCGCCGGGCGAGAGCATGGTGTACCAGAGCCAGGCGACGAGGCCGGCAGGGATGGCGGTGCAGATGAGGGCGACGGCGCTGACCAGCGCGCGGGGAAGGCGCCGCCCCAGCGTTCCGTTGATGAGGAAGCCGGCGAATGGGAGCAGCGGGATGAGCCAGAGATAGTTGGCGGGCATAGGCTCAGTGGTTCAGCATGTCGAGTTCGTCGACGTTGAGGGTTTTGCGGGTGCGGAAGATGGAGATGATAATGGCGAGGCCGACGGCGGCTTCCGCCGCGGCGACCACCATGACGAAGAAGACGAAGATCTGGCCGGAGACCTGGTGCCACATATGGGCGAAGGCGACGAAGGTAAGGTTGACGGCGTTGAGCATCAGCTCAATGGAGATGAAGATGGTGATGACGTTGCGCTTGATGAGGAAGGCGGCGATGCCGATGGAGAACAGGATTGCCGCGAGGATGAGGTAGTACGAGGTCGGGACCACGAGGCTATTGCTCCTTCCGCGCGAGGACGACCGCGCCGAGGATGGCAACGAGGATGAGGACCGAGGTGACTTCAAACGGGAGCAGGAGTTTAGTAAAGAGCATCTGGCTGACCTGGGCGATGTTGTCGGTGAAGTTGGAGAGATCGCCGCCGATTTTTGCGAGGCCAAGCGGGCCGCGTTCCTTCAAGAAAACGAAGGTGAGCAGGCAGAAGATGGCGGCGGCCCCGGGAAAGCCCGCAGAGTAGGCCGCGCGGCTGCCTTGGGTGCGGTGTTCTTCGCCGGCGTTGAGCAGCATAATGACGAAGATGAAGAGCACCATGACGGCGCCGGAGTAGACGATGACCTGCGCGGCGGCGAGGAATTCCGCGCCAAGCGACCAGTAGAGTACGGCGAGCGACATCATGACGACGACGAGGGAGAGCGCGCTGTTGATGGGATGGCGCTGGAAGAGCAGGTTCAGCGCGCCTGCGACGGCGAGTATCCCGAAGATGATGAAGAGCGCAAGTTGCATGTGCTGGCCGTTTAAGACGTGCTGAAACGCAAGTGATGATGCGGGTTACTGAACTGTCGGTATCTCTCGATTGTAAAGCAGCAGCCTAATGTCGAAGCGCGAGCGCGAGGCTGGTGACGACGATGTTGGCCATGGCGAGCGGGAGCAGAAACTTCCATCCGAAGCTCATGAGCTGGTCATAACGGAAGCGGGGGAGCGTGGATCGGACCCATATGTAGAGAAACAGAAAAGCGAAGACTTTGACGACAAACCACAAGATGGAGAAGGCGGCATTGAAGAATGCGGTGTTGAGGTAGGCCGAGAAGGTGTGGCCGAAGGGCGAGGAGGCGCCACCGAAGAAGAGCAGCGTGGCGACGCAGCCTACGGTGATCATGTTGGCGTACTCGGCCATGAAGAACATGGCGAACTTCATGGAGCTGTATTCGGTATGGTAGCCGGCGACGAGTTCGGTCTCGGCCTCGGGGAGATCAAACGGCGCGCGGTTGGTCTCGGCATAGGCGGCCATGAGGTAGATGAAGAAGGCGACGAACTGGAAGCCGCCGAAGAAGTTCCACGAGATGAGGCCGTGGGTGGACTGGACGTCAACGATGGTACGCAGGTTGAGCGAGCCGGTGCGGAGGACGACGCCGACCAGCGAGAGGCCGAGGGCAAGCTCGTAACTGATGAGCTGGGCGGAGGCGCGCAGCGAGCCGAGCAGCGAATACTTATTGTTCGAGGACCAGCCGGAGAGCGCGATGCCGTAGACGCCGATGGAGGTGATGCCGAGGATGACGAGCAGCGCGATGTTGACGTCGGCGACCTGGAAGAGATCGACGCCGCGGTAAATGGTGCGCGCGCCGAAGGGTACCATGGAGATGGAGATCAGCGCGCAGCCGAGGGCGATCATGGGCGCGAGGATGAAGAGCGGGCGCTCGACGGCGAGCGGCATGAGGTCTTCCTTGAGGAAGAGCTTGATGCCGTCGGCGAGCGGCTGGAGGAGGCCGAAGGGGCCGACGCGGCTGGGGCCCCAGCGGTTCTGCATGTGGCCGATGACCTTGCGCTCCAGCAGCACCGTGTAGGCCACGCAGGTGAGCGTGATGACGAGCACCACGGCGACCTTGATGACGCTGATGAGGAGGAATACTTCGAAGTCGGTGAGATGGGTCATGGACTAGGGTCTCTCCGACGGTGGTTGTGTGGGTTTCGGGAAGAGGCGTGTGAGTGTGTCAGGTTGAGGCTTGTTTCTGGCGCGCCGGTACGACAGGAAGAAAACAACGGAAAGAAGTAAGAAGGACGCAATGTGCCAGGCTACCGTGTGGCGAGAGTTGCGCAAGCCAGAGAATGCGGAGATCGTTGTGACGGCGAGAGTGATCACGCTCAGAGCAATGATGAATGCCCGCTCTTTGGCCGGGATCGGCGATTCTCGTTTTGTCGATTCGCTTTGCATCGGTTAATCGGCGGCGGTGTGGTCGGGTGCGGGGCTGGCGATGTTGTTCTGGAAGTCGCGGACGTTATTGAGCGCGGGGGAGTAGCGGCCTAGCGTGCCGGAGGTGAAGAGCGTGTCGCCGGAGGGCAGGACGAGGTCGCGGCGGTTGGAGATCTGGACGAGGTTGGCGGCCGGCGCGAGGTGCTGGTCGTTGCCGGAGAGCAGTTGTATGCGCGAGAGCGCGTAGCCGGGAACGAGGCGCTGGATCTCGTCGAGGATCGCCATGGGATCGAAGGGGCTGAGGCGCGGCTCAAGATTGTTGGCGGTGAGCCAGACGGCGTGGCGGTCGGCCTCGCCGGACTGCGCGCCGCGGGTCTGGCCCATGTCCGCGCGGACGCCGCTGCCGAAGGGGACAAGAGCGTGAACGTCGGCGCCAATTTTGTCGGCAAGGCGGACGATCATCTCGAAATCGGTACGGACGCCGGCGCGGTCGGCGGCTTTCTTGACCGGCTGCAGATCGCCGTAGCTGTTGGTGACGGAGCCGGATTTTTCGTAGAGGTTCGCGGCGGGCAGGACGACATCGGCGAGCGCGGCAGTTTCGGTGAGGAACATGTCCTGCACGATGAGAAAAGTATTCTTAAGCCCGGCGGGATCGACGGTGTAGCGCGCAACGGGATTCGCGGCGACGACGTAAAGCGCGGAGAGATTGCCGGCTGCGGCTGCGTCGAAGATCTGGAGCATGTCTAGGCCAGGATCGGAGGGCACGCTGTATTCGAGGGCAGAATTCTGTGCGGCGATGGGCGTGTAGCCGGGCAGCAGGTCAGGCAGGAGGCCCATGTCCGCGGCGCCGCGGGAGTTGGCGTAGTCGCCGAGGAGGGCGAACTTTGCGCCGGGAAGCGTGAGGCCGAAGTCGACGAGGCGCTTGAGGGCTGCACCACGAAGCTCGGAGCCAATGAGGATGAGGAGATTTTCGGCGGACTTGACGGAGTCGCGGAAGGCGACGAGTGCGGATGAGTCGGATGCGGCGGAGGATGCGGTAGAGTCGTCGCCGGCGAGATAAGAGGCGAGCGCGCCGTAGCCGAATTCGGAGACATGGAGGAAGGCCTTGGCCTGGCGGCGGAGCTTGATCTCGGCGGTGTTGGCGATGAAGAGTTTTGCGCCGTTGAGGCGGACCGCAGTGCGCAGGTTCCATGCCGTCGCGGGGGCCTGATTGGTAGGATCGCCGCCAACGAGAAGGACATTCTTCGCGGAGAGCGTATCGCGGAGGGAAGCTGTGCGGTCGGGACTTGCCGATAGCGCCTGGGCAAAGGTGGCGTAGTCCGCGGTGCGGTGGTGGTCGATGTTGTTGGTCTGCAGGACGGACCGCGCGAACTTCTGCAGCAGGTAGGCCTCTTCGTTGGTGAGGCGATTGCCGCCGATGACGCCGATGGATTTGCTGCCGCGCGCGTCTCGGAGTTCGCGCAACTTCGAGCCGGCGAAGGTGAGGGCCTCCTCCCAGCCGACGGGCTTGAGCTCGCCGTTGGGCTGGCGGATGAGCGGTTGCGTGATGCGCTCGGGCGAGTTGGCGAAGTCGAAGGCGTAGCGGCCCTTGTTGCAGAGGAAGTCGCCGTTGATGCCCGACTTGTCGCGGTTGTCACCGCGCACAATTTCCGACCCATATGAAGTAGCCCGCACGCCAAGCGTCACTTTGCAGCCGTCGCCGCAGTGCGTGCAGATGGTGGGGACGTGATTCATCTCCCAGGGCCGCGTCTTGTACCGGTATGCACCGGAGGTGAGTGCGCCGACGGGGCAGGCATCGATGCACATGCCGCACTGCTCGCAGTCCAGGTGCGCGAGGTCGTCCGGAGCGTTGGCGGCGGGGATGTTGGGGATGATAAGCGACGATGCCCCGCGGTTCTCCACGCCGAGCGCGAAGACATCCATGCCCTCGCCGCACATACGGACGCATCGATAGCAGAGAATGCAGCGCGGGCGGTCGAAGTAGACGACGGGCGACCACTGCTGCTCTTCGCGGTGGTTCTTCGGCTCGGCGTAGAAGCTGTCGGCGGCGCCGTACTTGAAGGTCATGTCCTGCAACTCGCACTCGCCGCCGGCATCGCAGACCGGGCAGTCGAGCGGATGGTTGCCGAGCACCAGCTGCAGCATGGCCTTGCGCGCCTGCACGATTTCGGGGGTCTCGGTGAAGAAGACCTGGCCCTCGGCGATCTGGGTGGTGCAGGCGGTCTGCAGCTTGGGAACTTTTTCCTGCCGTACGAGGCACATGCGGCAAGCGGCCTGAAGGGAGAGGCCGGGGTAGTAGCAGAAGGCGGGGATCTCAATGCCGGCGCCTTTACAGACCTCAATCAGCAGCGTGCCCGCCGGCGCGGTGATCTTTTTGCCGTCTACGGTGATGGTTGCGTCAGGCATGGTTCCCTTGTGTCTGGCGACTTCGCGCCTCCTCCTTTGCAATCTGTAGAACTTTTGCAAGGAAGGGTTTCTTTGATATGACTTGTGCCGCTGTCAATTGCAGAAAATGAAGGCGATTGCCATATCGTGTATTACGCCGCGTGACTAGCCCTTGAAGTCGCGCTTCATCTTCCAATGTCCAGTCAGGCACCATGAAGCTTACGTAACTTCGATGAATGCTAACTGCATTTTTGTGCAGAGAAGACCCGAAAACCTGATAGCTAAGCGGAAGATAACTTGATTTGTGCGGCGTGGTCTTTTTCGTCAAGAAATCAGATGTCGGGGCTATGTTCAGCAGAGCCATCTCGAATTGCTCGGGACGGATGTTTGGCGCGTTTGCTTTGCGTTGGGTATCCATACTAATGTCCTACCCCCGCCAACTCCTGCTCTTCACTCATCAGCATGGTGCCGGCCTTCTTGCCTTCGATGTAGTCTTCAAACTCTTTGCGGAACTTCTTCACGAAGCCGAGTGTTGGCATGGCCGCGGCATCGCCGAGTGGGCAGAATGTCCGGCCCATCATGTTCTCGGCGAGATACTGCACGTTGTCGATGTCCTTCTTCTGGCCGCCGTCCAAGTAGACGCGCGTGAGGGTCTTCTTGATCCAGTCCGTGCCTTCGCGGCAGGGGATACACCAGCCGCAGGATTCGTGCTGGTAGAACTTGATGGTGCGCAGCGCGAACTCGACGATGGAGACCGTCTCGTCGAGCACGACGATGCCGCCCGAGCCGAGCATGGTGCCGGCCTTGGCCATCTGATCGAAGTCGAGGCCGACGTCGATCTCGTCGGCGCGGAGCACAGGGCAGGATGCGCCGCCCGGGACGACCGCTTTGAGCTGTTTGCCGCCGCGGATGCCGCCGCCAACTTCGTAGATCGCTTTGCGCAGCGAGTAACCCATGGGCAGTTCGTAGACGCCAGGCCGCTCGACGTGGCCGGAGATGCCGAAGAGGCGCGTGCCGCCGTTACGCTCCGAGCCGAGCGCGGCGTAGGCCTCGCCGCCCATGAGAAGAATGTGCGGGGCGGAGGCGATGGTCTCCGCGTTGTTGATGACGGTGGGGCCGCCGTAGAGGCCGACGACGGCAGGGAAGGGCGGCTTGATGCGCGGCACGCCGCGCTTGCCTTCCAGCGACTCCATCAGCGCCGACTCTTCGCCGACCTCGTAGGCGCCGGCGCCGGTCTGCGTGACGATGTCGAAGTCGAGGCCCGGCGTGCCGAAGATATTCTTACCCAGGAAGCCCTTGGCATAGGCGTCGGCGACGGCCTTCTCGACGATGTTGAGCAGATAGCGGTACTCGCCGCGCAGATAGATGAAGCCCATCTTCGCGCCGATGGCGAGGCCGGCGATCATGGTGCCCTCGATGACCGAGTGCGGGTCTTCGAGGAAGATGACGTGGTCCTTGCAGGTGCCGGGCTCGGACTCGTCGCCGTTGACGAGGACGTATTTCGGCTTGGGTGAAGTCTTTGGAACGAAGCTCCACTTCATGCCGGTAGGGAAGCCGGCTCCGCCGCGCCCGCGCAGGCCGGAGGCCTTCATGGTGTCGATGATCCAGCCGGGCATGGCTTCAAGACCCTTGCCAACGGCGGTCTGCACAGCCTTGTAGCCGTCGAGCTCGATGTATTTTTCGATGTCAGCTGCACCCTGGCCAAAGCGGCGCTTGAGCACGATCTTTTCATCGGGATGGGAGACGAGGCGCGGCATCTATTTCCCACCCTTCCTGTTCGCATAGTCGGCGAGGACTTCGTCGACCTTGGCGGGCGTGAGCTCTTCGTGGAAGTCGTAGTTGACCTGCATGGCGGGCGCCCAGCAGCAGGCGCCAATGCACTCGACCTCTTCGAGAGAGAACTGGCCGTCGGGCGTGACCTGCTTGTGGCCGATGCCGAGCTTGGCCTTGCAGTGGTCGAGAATCTCGTAGCCGCCGCGCAGCATGCAGCTGATGTTGGTGCAGACCTGGATGTTGAACTTGCCGGCAGGCTTCGTCCGCAGCATGGAGTAGTAGCTGAGGACGGAGCGCACGTCGAGATCGAAGAGGTCGAGACGCTTGGCGATCTCCTGAATGACTGCCTCGGAGATGTAGCCGACCTCGTCCTGCGCGTAGAGCAGCATGGGGATGAGCGCGGAGCGCTTGACGGGATAGAGCGTGACCAGCTTGTCAAAGCGCGCGGCAAGGGCCGGGGAGAAGATCGAGTTGGGGATGGCGCTCATCGGGGCGACTCTTTATAGGCCGGGCTTTCAGCCCTCGAACGGTCATTGTGCCGTGCGACCCAGGGCTGGGCCCTGGGCTGGTATAGGTCGGGCCTCCGACCCTCAAAAAAGCAAATACAGGGATTCTGATCCCGCTGCGCGAGATCAGAATGACGGCAGATTTGAGGCAGCGTGTTCACTGCATCAGCTCCCGCGTGATCCGTTCGGCTGCGAAGTCCATTTCTTCCATTTTACCGTCGAGCGATACTGTTCCGTTTTCGTTGAGAGCGAAGATCGCACGTGCGCCTTCGCTCGATTCCATCTCAGTATGCGTGATGCGGACCCACTTGCCGCCAGCGCGCGCGACGATCACATCTTCGCCGAATTCAATGACCGCGAACTGATGGCTGTTGAGCCCGTGGGCCGCTGCATAAGAGCGCAGCACCGATGCCCAGGAGACCCAGAGTTCGGCGTGAACGGTCGTTCCCACGTCAGATTGCGGTTGCATCGTGTGGTCGCCTGCCCCTGCTTAGATACATGATCGCGAGTAGGAAGAATGTCATTCCGATTACTTCTTTCAATAATCCGACCGCATTCGTAAAGGTGAGGGAAGTTCCGGCAGGAATTTTCCTTAGCCAAGTGTGGGCGATGAATGTAACAAGCTTCGACCAAAGGACCGACGCGCCGAGCCATATCCAACCTGCGTTTTGCGTTCGGATGTAACCTCTCCCAATCAGCGCAAGGGCTAGTAGCCATAGCGTCGTGCTAACGAACATCGAAATTGCTAAATTCATAGCCTCCTCCGAGCTTCGAAGCTACCTATCGATCTCTCCCAGCACAATGTCGATGCTGCCGATGACGGCGACTACGTCGGCGAGCAGGCGGCCTTTGCACATCACTTCGAGGGCCTGCAGCGTGGCGAAGCTGGGGTTGCGCATGTGAACGCGGTAGGGCTTGGCGGTGCCGTCGGAGACGACGTAGTAGCCCATCTCGCCGCGCGGCGACTCGACCGCCTGATAGACCTCGCCCGCCGGGGCAGGAAAGCCTTCCGTGACAATCTTAAAGTGATGGATTAAGGATTCCATCTGCGTCTTCATCTGTTCGCGGTTGGGCAGGATGATCTTGGGCGCGTCGGCGACGAGGCGGGCGGACGTGGGGATGGAGAGATAGCGGTCCAGCGCCTGGCGGCAGATCTTCACCGACTCGCGCATCTCCTGCACGCGGACGATGTAGCGCGCCCAGACGTCGCCGTCGGTGGAAGTCGGCACGTTGAACTCGTAGTTCTCATAGCCGGAGTACGGCATGTCGCGGCGCAGGTCCCAGTCGATGCCTGACGCGCGCGCGGGCGGGCCGGTGACGCCGAGGGCGATTACATCCGCAGGGGTAAGGATTCCGACATTCTTGATGCGGCCGATCCAGATGGGATTGCCGGTCAGCAGGTTCTCGTACTGGTCGATCTTCTCCGGGAAGGTGTTCAGGAATTTCTCAACTGCGTCGGTGAAGCCGAGCGGCGGTTCGAGCGAGACCCCGCCGATGCGGAAGTAGCTGGTCATCATGCGCTGGCCGGCAACGGCCTCAAAGATGCGCAGCAGCTCTTCGCGTTCGCGGAAGCAGTAGAGGAAGACCGTGAGCGCGCCGATGTCCATGGCGTGCGTGCCCAGCCAGACGAGGTGCGACTGGATGCGGGTGAGTTCGTTCAGCAGCACGCGCAGCACCTGCGCGCGCTCGGGGATCTCAAGTTCGAGGAGTTTTTCGACCGCCAGGCAGTAGGCCAGGTTGTTGGTCATCGGGCAGAGATAGTCGATGCGGTCGGTGAGCGGGATGACCTGCTGGTAGAACTTGGCCTCGCAGGTCTTCTCGATGCCGGTGTGCAGATAGCCGATGTCGGGCGCGAGGGAGACGATGGCTTCGCCGTCGATCTCGAGCACGAGGCGCAGCACGCCGTGGGTAGAGGGGTGCTGCGGGCCCATGTTGAGGACCATCGGGTGCTGGCCGGTGGGCGAAGTGTCGCGGCGCTCGGAGTCGGCGACGACGTCTTCAATGCCCGGGATGATCATGTCTGGTGCAGCGACGGGTGCCATGGTTAGCGATAGCCCTCGACGGGGTAGTCCTTGCGCAGCGGATGGCCGGCCCAGTTGTCGGGCATCATGATGCGGGTGAGGCGCGGATGGCCCTCGAAGTTGACGCCGAAGAGGTCGAAGACCTCGCGCTCATAGAAGTTGGCGGCGGGCCAGACGGCGGTGATGGTAGAGATGCTGAGGTCGGCGGAGTCGAGGCGGACGACGATGCGCAACCGCTGCTTGAGCGCCTGCGAGAGGAGCGTGTACGAGACCTGGATGCGCGGCTCCTGCGGATACCAGTCGACGGCGGTAAGGTCCTCGAAGAAGTTGTAGCCGGCAGACTGCGCGGACTTGCAGGCGGCGACGATAGACTCTTTCGCGACGGTGATCGTGAGTTCCTGGCGGTCCCACTTGGCGTCGGTGGCGAGAGGCGCGAGGGCTTTGACGGCGGAGTTTTCCGCGTAGGCAGCGAAGACGGCTTCCTTGCCGAAGAGAGGGATGCTGGGATCCTGCGGTTTGCCGGTTGCGTCGGGGCCGGGCGTGGGGCCTTCGTGCGGGCCGGGCGTGTTGGCGGAGGGAGTTGGCGTCGGCGCGGTTCCCACTAGAGGTCTCCCTTGTCTTCGGCCCAGTTCAGGATGCCCTTCTTCCATACATAGAAAAGGCCGACGGCAACGAAGCCGAGGTACACGAGCATCTCCCAGAAGCCGAAGAGGCGCGAGCCGGTGAGCGCGGGCAAGCGGCGGAAGATGACGGCCCAGGGAAGCATGAAGACTGCTTCCACATCGAAGAGGATGAAGAGCATTGCCACCATGTAGAAGCGGACGGAGAAGCGGCCGCGCGCATCGCCAACGGGATCCATGCCGCACTCGTAGGCGCCGAGTTTGGTGCGCGAGTTTTTGTGCCTGCCGATGAAGAAGGACGCGGCAACCATGCCTACGGCGAGGCCGACCGCGGCGATGATCTGCAGCGCCAGTGGCAGGTAATTCCAGATGTAGGGATAGGTTGTCATCGCGTTTGCGCCATCTTTGAGGGTAGAAGTGGCTTGGTCAAGTGTCAAGCAAAGGGGCGGTTAACGGGTGCTGGAGAAGCGATAACCTCAGGGGCTAAAGCCCTTCTATCAATACAGCTTTTTGCGGCACGGCTGAAGCCGTGCCCTTAAGCAAGACGCTAGTGCAGAAGGTTTGCGTACCAGTCGACGATGCGTGAGCCGAAGAGCGCGGCGAAGAGGCCGCCGGCGGCGAGGAAGCTGCCGAACGGGAGTCGTGTTTGTGAGCTGGCGCGGCGGCGGGCGAGCAGGATGATGCCGTAGACGGCGGCTGTGACAACGCCGATAAAGAGCGCGAAGAGTGACTCGCCGAAGCCGAGGAAGGCGGCGATCATGGCGAGGAGTTTGACGTCGCCCATGCCCATGCCTTCGCGCTTGCGGAGGGCTTTGTAGATGGCGGAGATGGTGAAGAGCAGCAGGGCGGCTCCGCAGATGGCGAGGATGCGGCCCCAGATCATCGCTTCGGTTCCCGTCATAAAGACGTTGCCCTGCGAGGCGAAGCTGCCGGGGCTGGACATGCGGAGCTGGTGCGTGGTGTCGATCTTGATGTCGCCCTCGCCTGGCGGGAGAAAAAATGCCTGCACGCAGGTGAGCACGAAGCCGACGGCGATTCCGGTGAGCGTGAAGGCGTCTGGCAGGCGCTGGGTCTGCCAGTCCATGACCATGAGGCCGATGAGGAGGAAGCCGAGGATGAGGCTAGCGATGATCTCGATCTCAGTCCGGTATATATAGGACGGCAGCAGATCGGACGTTCCTTCATAGATTCTTTCGAGAGCAGCCGATCGAGCTGCACAAAGTAAAAACCACAGCCCAACCGCCAGTTCCACCGCTGGATAGCGCCATGAGATGCGGGCTTTGCAGTCGCGGCAGCGGGCACGGAGTAGCAGCCAACTCAGCAGTGGAATGTTGTCGTACCAGCGGATGGCGTGGCCGCAATGCGGGCAGCGCGAGCGCGGATGGACGACTGACTCATGCGCGGGCAGGCGCGAGATGCAGACATTCAGGAAGCTGCCGAAGAGGAGACCGAGCAGAAAGCCGCAGAGCTCGAAGAAGGAACTTACTGTCACATTCTGAAGTATAGGTTGATTGTGCCAGCACGAATGCGGGGATTCTTCGCGTACCGCTCAGAATGACAAGCAAAAGCAAATACAGGGGTCCTTCGCTGCGCGCTTTCGCGCTTCGCTCAGGATGACGGCGAAAGGCAAACGCAGATTCCCTTCGGGAATGACAAAGTCTAATTGCCCGGGAGTGACAAAGTCCCGATTGCCCGGAAAATGGCAAATCACTGTCTGCCCGGAACGGCAAACAAAAAGGCAACCCACCCTTCGCTGAAGTCACGTGTCTGTGCACACCTGCGCTACGCGCTCCAAGCCGAGCGAGCAAAGAGCGCTCGCCGGGGACCCCGAGACGCGAAGGATGGGGCCACCCGGGAAGTGCCCGACCCCCTCCGGGGGAATTATCACGAACTTAGCGGTAAATTCGTAGAAGCGAGTGGCTTAGCGGGCAGGGCGCATTGCAAAATCGTCATACAGCAGCGGTTCGGGCCAGAATCGTCAAAAGCAAGGGTGGTTAGCAGCATATTTGTGTTGCTGACTGCAAATTGCGGACTGCGAAGTTTCCGACTGCGAATTTCCGACTGCTGAATTGCCGACTACAGGATGCTGCCGAGTTTCTGCCGATGCTGACCCGTCGCGCGCGTGGCGAATATTCGGTAATGGGTCATTTTGAAAAATTGACCTCAGGGGC
>DATNEM010000061.1:0-15948 GCA_035552995.1 Acidobacteriaceae bacterium
TCCAGCGTCGTTCCCGGAGGCACCAGGGTGAAATCCGTCTTCACCTCGTCCTCCTGCTGCCCGATGGTCTTGAAGAACAGCGCATGCCCCGAGATGTGCACGTGCGTCTCCGTGATGGCCCACTCGCCCGGCGCAATCTGCCGCCGCTCCACGTCGAACGTCCCGCCCTGGTGGATCTTTGCCAGCAGACCCCACCCGATCTCGATGTCATTCGTCAGCCTGCCCTTGAATGTCTTGATGCGATGCCCCGGCTTCGACACCACCATGGTGCCCGCCATCTGCCCCATCACCCTCGACTCCATGTCCGGCGGACGGTAGTCGGGATTCGGGTGATAACTCAGCGCGATCTCATCGCCGGTCTCGCGCTCCAGCTTCCACACAAACGCCTCCGGCATCTCGTTCAGCAACTCCGTCGCCGAGCGATCGTCATGCAAACCAGCCTGTCGTTGTTTCTGCTGCAATGCAGGATCGTGGGCAAATCTCTGGTTGTACTCATCATCCTGCCGGAGAACATCAGCGCTCGCACCGAGGTGCCGCTTCACCTCGCCGTACTGCGTCTCCACTACGACGTAGCGGCTGCCGTCCATCTCGCTTTCGGTGTAGCGCCAGTGCGTGTGGTCCGTGCGCGAGACCTCAAGCTCGGTGTTCACCGCCTGCTGCACAATCGCCTTCGCGTCCTGCGCGCGCAGCGGGAATGCGCCCAGCGCAAGCCCTCCGCTCACACACACAATCACACCGACCGCGCTTCCGCTTCGTACAGCGCTTGCAACTTGCACGCGTCTTCCCATCGCTTTCCTTAGACGCCAACTTGCTCTAATTGGTTGATGTCGCACAGATTACGGAACTATCCGGCCCATTCCACCTTCACGCTGCGTTTCCCCAGCCGCAGAATCGGGCCTTCGCCCAGCGCGCTCTTCGGCAGCGCACGCGCGCTCACCTTCTCGCCATTCACGCTCACTGCATTCTCGCTGATCTTCCGCGTCGCTTCGCCTGCGCTGGCCGCCAACCCCGCCAACACCAGCAGCCTCGCGAGCTTCACCAAACCATCTGCCGCGGAATTGTCGACCAAACCCTCCGCGCTCATCGACACCTTCACCACCGGCACATCCTCGCTCACGGCCTTCTGCTGGAACTGCTTCGCCCAGCTCTCCGCCGCAGCATCCGCCGCGCTCGACCCGTGGAAGTCCCGCACAATGCCGTGCGCGAGGTTCTTCTTCGCGTGCATCGGATGCAGCCCGCCGTGCGCCACCTCATCGCGCATCGCATCAATCTCGCTCGCGCGCAGATCCGTCAGCAGCGTGTAATATCGCCACATCAGGTCGTCCGAGATCGACATCAGCTTGCCGTACATCTCACCCGCCGGCTCCTGAATGCCGATCGCATTCCCCAGCGACTTCGACATCTTCTGCACGCCGTCCAGCCCCTCCAGAATCGGCGTCATCAGCACAATCTGCTGCGGCTGCCCGGCATCGCGCTGCAGCTCGCGCCCCATCAGGAGGTTGAACTTCTGGTCCGTCCCGCCCAGCTCAACATCCGCCTTCAACATCACCGAGTCATACCCCTGCGCCAGCGGATACAGCAGCTCATGCATGCTGATCGGCTTCTCCTGATCGAACCGTTTGTTGAAGTCCTCGCGCTCCAGCATCTGGCTCACGGTCGCCTTCGCCGCCAGCCGGATCATGTCCGCAAACCCCAGCTCCGCAAGCCACTCGCTGTTGTAGCGGACCTCCGTCTTCTCCGGATCGAGAATCTTGAACACCTGCTCCTTGTAGGTCTCGGCGTTCCGTTCAATCTCCTCGGGCGTCATTGGCGGCCGCGTCACGTTGCGGCCTGTCGGGTCGCCGATCAGCGCCGTTGCATCGCCGATCAGAAAGATAACCGTGTGCCCCAGTTGCTGAAAATGCCGCAGCTTGCGGATCAGCACCGTATGCCCCAGGTGCAGGTCCGGCGCCGTCGGATCGAACCCCGCCTTCACCCGCAGCGGCCGCCCCGCCGTCGTGGACTCCGCCAGCCGCGCGCGCAGCCCGCCCTTGTCCGCCGACGCGACCGGCGGAATCACCTCCGCCGCGCCCTTGGCAATCAGGTCCAGCTGCTCATCCACAGACAGGAACTGCCCCGAGTTCGGCAGAAACCCGCCCGCCGCTTCACTTGCCGTCGTCGCCATGTCCTCCCAAGTATAAAGACACGGCAGCTAGTTTCTGTCTGCGCGGGTGTATCCTTCCGCACATGGAGATCGAGCCACTCACAGAGAAGGAATATCGGCGGCGCGAGTATCTGGAGAAGGTTCGCGGCCGCGGCATCGGCTATCTAGCCGTGCGCGACATATTCATCGCCGTAATAGGTATAGCCATCGCGCGTCTATTTGAAACGCACGGAAACTGGCATAGTTGGATGAATCTATTGCGTTCAACCGATTTCGGTGAGGTGGCAGGAATCGTAGCCGCCGGATGGTACGGTGGTTACGCGGAATGGTCCAAAAACAAAAAAGAACTCGCAAAGCTGGATGCACGCAGCCACGCAGCAGGCCAGCCGCTCCTGACGCCCCACCCTATCGAACCCTCCTGATCCGCTCTTCCTCGGTCTGCTTTATCCAAGAAGATCCGTTCCATCCGTGTGTATCTGTGTTAAGCAGTCGCCTTCAGTCTTGCCTTCGCCGCAAACACCCCCGCAAACGACTCGCGATACGCCCACACCAGGAAGATCTCCAGCGCACCCAGCACCAGCGTGGGCAGCACAGCGCCCGGAAACAGCGTCGCGTTAAACAGCATAATGTTCACCAGCAAACCGGCCAGCAGCGTCAGCGCCAGCGGCACAAACCTCCCTGCCAGCAGCAGCAGCCCGCTCACCGCCTCCACCAGCCCGTAGAACAGCATCCACTTGTGTGCCACCATCAACGTCACCATCGCGCCCGTATCGCCCGGCGGGATCGACCCCGGCTTCATCGGCATAAACTTCATCACGCCCGCGAACACAAACGCAATCCCCAGCAGCACCCGCGCAATAATCACCGCAATCTTCATCGCTTCTCCTCGGCTTTTAATCCGCGGTTCATCGGTGTGAATCCGCGGTCAGTCCTTTGCCTTTTGGGCTCAACTTTGCATCCATATCCGATCCTCGGCAACACGCCGGCGATGCAAAATTCCTCGTCCCAACAATCCCGTTAACCAAACCCGCCGCCGCCCGTTCTATCTGCATCAGCACCTCAGCGCGCCGCCTCCCGCCGGGCCCGCTTCACCGATAAGGACTCGCCGCAATGCGCATCTCTCTCCGGACCTCAGCCGCAGCCCTCACACTCGCAGCGCTTCTCCTTCCCGCCGCGCCAGGCGCCTACGCCCAGACAAAAGCCGCACCCGCACCCGCCGCGACCGCTCCCGCCACCCCATCCACTGAAGACCTCGCCACCGTTCGCGAGCAGCTCCTCGCTCTCCTTCGCATGAGCCCCACGCTCACTGAGGTCCTCGAAACCGACCCGACCCTCCTCGCCGACCAGGACTACATCTCCCGCGCGAACCCGCAGCTCGCGCAGTTCCTCACACAGCACCCTGACATCACACGCAATCCCGACTTCTTCCTCTTCGCCAACCTCTCCACGCCCGACAAGCGCGTCGACAGCCTGCACCGCCGCGGAGACAGGTATCAACCCCCCAACGACCAGGAGTTGCGTCGTGAGGAAATCAACAACATCTCCCTGATCCTGGTATTTGTCGGTATCGTCGGCTCGCTGCTCTGGCTCATCCGCATCTTTCTCGAGAATCGCCGCTGGTCCCGCATCGTCCGCCAGCAAAGCGAGATCCACGGCAAGCTCATCGACCGCCTCGCCAACAATCAGGAGCTCTTCCAGTACATGGAGTCCGAATCCGGAAGACGCTTTCTTGAAGCCGGTCCAGTCCCCATCGCACTGGAGCGCGAACAGCGCCTGCCCGGCGGCCTGTCTCGCGTGCTTGGGCCGCTGCAGTTCGGCATCGTGCTTACGCTGCTCGGCGCCGGCCTTCTGATCCTGCAGACGCAGATGCCCAGCATCGCCGATGCTCTGCTCGTCTTCGGCACCGTGGCCCTGATGCCGGGCCTCGGGTTTATCATCTCTGCAATCATTACGTGGCGCATCAGCGCGCGGCTTGGCCTCATGCCGCAGCCCTCCGCCACCGCCGCCGAGCTGTCCGCCCGGCAGTGAACGGGCCGCACCCAGCAAAGAACCAAGAGGACCGCAGGATGAACTGGGAAGACGCAATTCCGGCCATCGCAATCGCCCACGCGGCCCCAGTAGCGGAGCCGGCCATGGACAGCGAGCAATTCGCGGAGTTCTACCAGCGGACTTCGCACCCGCTCTGGGCCTACCTCGCCCGCACCTCGGGCGACCCAGCCCTCGCCGACGACCTGATGCAGGAGAGCTACATCCGCTTCCTCGGCGCGGGCTTTCCCGGCGGCGGCAACGTCGCCTCCCGCAGCTACCTCTTCCGCATCGGCACTAACCTGCTGCGCGACCATTGGCGCCGCAAGCGCACGGTACCGCTCGAAGATCTCCCGCCCGACCGCTCCGCCGCGCGCGATCTCACCGGACACACCGACTCGCGCCTTACCCTCACGCCCGCGCTCGCCAAGCTCCGCCCACGTGACCGCCAGCTCCTCTGGCTGGCGCACGCTGAAAATTACTCGCATCGCGAGATCGCGGAGATCACCGGCCTCGCCGCCCCGAGCATCCGTCTGCTGCTCTTCCGCGCGCGCCGCCAGATGGCAAAGCTGCTCCAGCAGGAGGGCGCGAAAATCTCATGACCTCCAATTGCTCTCATCTCACGGAAGTCCAACAGGCCCTCATCTCCGGCCAGTGGCCGCAGGCCGTCACTCCGGAACTCCGCGCCCACGCCACAGCCTGCAACCGCTGCACGCAGGAGATTCTCATCACGCAGCACCTCTCCGCAGCCAAAGCCTCCGCCATCGCTGCCGCAGAGAATGAAGCCCCGGCGGCTGCTCCGCAACTTCTCTGGTGGCGCGCACAGCTCCGCCGTCGCAACGCCGCGCTCGCGCAGGCTGCGCGACCCATCGCAGCCGCACAGATCTTCGCCATCGCCATCACCGCCGCCGCCGCCATCGGCCTTATCGCCACGCACTGGGACTTCATCCTCAGCCACACCGCCCGGGCTTCCGCCTCCTCGGTGTCTTTCTCTTCATTCACGGCCCTCGTGGGGAACTGGAGCCTCGCCCCTCTCATCCTGGCCATCACGCTCGTCGCCACCCTCGGCGGCGTCGCCCTCTACCTCTCCACCGACCGCCAGTAGACAATTCAGCCACCACTTTCCACCGCCGTCATCCTGAGCAAGTCCCGCGCAGCGGGACCCCCGATGGATCTCGCGCCGCCGTTGCGGCTCGACCCGTTCTCACAAATCCGCTCGCGCGAGGATGCTGGTGCCCCATCCAGGCTCCGCTTTTAGTGGGATCGCCCCATAACACTAAGCGCCGAAGGCGCAACCCTATACCAGCCCAGGGCGAAGCCAATGGATACGAATGCCGAAGAATAACCAAAGTCTGAAAGCCTGACCTATGAATTGCGCCACAAGCCTCAACCGCAGCCATCACATTTGCCTTTTCCCAAGCCCCGCGCGAAACTCATCTCGGCAATGAAAACTACCGCCGCAGCGATCCTCTTCGTGGCATCCCTGCTCGGATCGACGCAAGCCACCGCGCAGCCTCCCGCTTCCGCTCCGCTCGCCCAGTTCGATGCCGCGGCCATCAAGCTCCGTCCACCCACGGGCGGAATTCCCATCGCCGGATTCCTCAGCTATCCCGGCGGGCGCATTACATATGCAGGCAACGCGAAAATGCTCATCTGGTTCGCCTACGGCCTGCAGGACTATCAAGTAGCCGGCGGTCCGGATTGGATCGCATCCGACAGATTCGACATCACCGCGGTTCCACCCGATTCATCGCCATCGCGCAGCAACCCGATCCACAACGCCGAGCCCACCGCCGAGCAGCGCCAGATGCTCCAGTCTCTCCTGCGCGACCGCTTTGCCCTCCAATGTCACTTTGAGATTCGCCAAGGCGAGGTCTACCTCCTCACCCGAGGCGCCAAGCCGCTCCAGTTCGTCCCGCCCGCCCACCCCAGCTCCGATCCCCGCTCCGTCGTGGTTGCTAAGCAAGGCGGTATTTACGACGGCGAAGCGGGAGGAAACAACACCACGACCGACTACCTCGCCACCCGGCTAAGCTCCTACCTCCGCCTTCCCGTTCTCAACCAGACCGGCATTACCGGCTCCTGGGATTTTCACCTCGACCCGGTCGATCGCGAGAATAAGGACGTTCTCGGTGCCGTCTACTCGGTCGTCGACCGCCTCGGCCTCAAGATCAAGCGCGGCCGCGGCCCTATCCAAACCCTCGTCATCGACCACATCGACCACCCCACCATGAACTGAACCGGCACAGCTACACCATCCGTCGAGGTCCGGTGCCCCATCCAAGCTCCGCTTGGGTGGGCTCGTGCCACAAAACCGGAAGGGCACGCGTTCACGCGTGCCGCAAATATCTGCCTGCCTTTGTCTCTGAGATAGGCCGGGACTTTAGTCCCGGCACATCGGGCCCAAACCGAATCGGGCTTTAGCCCCCGGGAATCGCATTTGCCTTTTCCGCCTCTCCGCGCGAAACTCATCTCCGCATGAAAACTGCCGCAGCGATCCTCTTTGTGGCCATACTCGCCGCATCCACTCACCTCACCGCGCAAGCCACTCCCAACTCCACCGTTCCCGCCAACGCGAACCAATCCGCGGCCCAGACTGCCGCGGTTGTGCAGGCTCCCCCAACTCCACTTGCATACAAGACCTGGCCCGACGTCAATCTCAACGTCCTTGTCACCGGAAGACACAACGCGCCTCAAAAGGTCGGCGAACACGCCTTTCAGCTCATGGAAGATGGCATCGAGCGGCCGCTTCGTTCTCCTGTGCCAGCCGACTCCCCCATCTCGCTTGCCCTCCTCATCGATTTCTCCAGCTCGACCTTCGAGCACACCTCAGAGATTTTCTCCGCCGTCAAAACCATCGTCCGCGCACTTCCAGCTGACAGCGAAGTCACGGTTGTCGACTTCTCCTTCGCAGGCTTCCTGGATATTCCCTTCACTCCGGCCTCCAAAGCTGACCTGTCGGTCCTGGACAAACTGAAGCCCAGTGGCCCCACGGCTCTCTACAACGCCCTCACTGCAACAGAAACTTACGTGGCGGCAGAGGCGAAGTACCCGCGCAGGGCCATCGTTATCTTCAGTGATGGCGAGGACAATGTTTCAACCGCCGCCGAGCGGGGAGCAGCTCTTTACAAGATTCAGCAGCCCGGGGCGCCGGCAGTCTATTCCTGCTTTGTCGCCAAAATAATCTGGATGCCGTCGAGGTACGGACTCGTCAATCTCAAACGCCTCGCCAAAGAGGGCGGCGGTTTATTTTTCAAATTCAATACTGACGTCAGAGTCGATCCCGACTCCGTAGCCGCTGCGGCCGTCGCTGCCCAGATCGCAGCCGCCATCGATAGCCAATATGTATTGCAGTTCACCGCGGCCGATGCCGCCCGCAACAGCAAACCGCACAAGCTCAAACTCCAGTTGGCCGGCAAGGACCTGGAAGCTCACACGCTCTCTACCTACTTCGCTCCTCCGTCCTGACCGGATTATCGGTGCCTGTCGGTGTCATCGGTGTTAAGCTTTCTCATCGGTCAGACCTTGACACCACCCGTACAATTAAAGAAGAGGAACAAAATCCTTTCAGCCGTCGTGCGCTTTCCCGCCAGGACCTGAATGGTGCTACGCTGCGTCTAACCTCACGTGGAATGAATCACATGACGATCCTCAATAGAATCAAGATCATGGCCGCAAACCCTCTGTTTTCAAGATTATGCAATTTTGATACGGGGGGGGTGGTATGCGCTGCCGCTGTACTCACGGCAGCCCTGCTCGCCCCCATACGCCTCCACGCCCAGGCCTCCACGGTCCCGTCCGCTGCGCCCTCCGCACCCGCTGGCGCCGATGCCGAGCAGCGCGGCCGCGCCCTCATCGACCAGGCGCTGCAGGCCCTCGGCGGCGACGCTTGGCTCAACAAAACAACCATGACCGCCGAAGGCCGCGGTTCCAGCTTCTTCCACGGCGAGCCTAACCCCTACGTCTCCGAGTACCACCAGGCCGTCCGCTTTGCCCAGCCCAAAGCCACGCCCCCCGTCACCTATGCCTCGCGCACAGGCCTGCTGACCGACCGCAGCATGATCTTTCCCGGCAAGAAGATCGACGTCATCCAGCTGCTGGTCGATAACAAGGAGTACGAGGTCACCTACAAGGGCAAGACCGAGATTCCCCAGAAACTTAGCGACGAGGATCTCCGCCGCCTCGCCCACTCCCTCAACGCGGTCCTGCAGCAGTGGATCCACGCGCCCGGTGTCATGATCGTCTACGAGGGCCGCCAACTCATCGACCGCCACCTCGCCGATCAGGTCTCCGTCCTCAACGCGGCGAACGACGCCGTCACTCTCTATCTGGACTCCGCCAGCCACCTGCCCATCCGCAGCACCTTCCAGTACCGCGACCCGCAGTTCCACGACTTCGACGAGGAGTCCGAGACCTACGACGACTACCACGTCTACCAGGGCATCAACACCCCGCTCACCATCACCACGTACCACAACGGCGACATGGTCGGTCAGGCCTTCCTCACCAAGGTCACCTACAACGAGTCGCTCCCGCCCGACACCTTCTCCCCCGACGCCGTCTCCGCCAAGCTGAAGAAGAAATGACCGACCAAGAGCTTGTCATCCCGAGCGAAGCACGGCGCGTAAGCGGCGTGCGAAGTCGAGGGACCTGCATTTGTTTTGGTAGCTCCTCGAACCGCGAACCTTGCACCTCGGCCCTCGAATATACTCATCCTGCATGTCAGACCAACCCAATTCGCACGTCATGGACATCGTCGAGATCATGTCCATCCTGCCGCACCGCTACCCGCTGCTGCTGATCGATCGCATTCTGGAGCTCGAGCCGCGCAAGCGCATCGTCGCCCTCAAGAACGTCTCCATCAACGAGCCGCAGTTCGCCGGCCACTTCCCGGACTATCCCATCATGCCCGGCGTCATGATGGTCGAGGCCATCGCGCAGGCCGGCGGCGCGCTGCTGCTCAATGAGATTCCCGACCGCGAAGACAAGCTCATGGTCTTCACCGGCATCGACTCCGCCCGCTTCCGCAAGCCCGTCGTCCCCGGCGACCAGCTGCGCATCGAGGTCACCGTGCTCAACTGGCGATCGACAGCAGTGAAGATGCGCGGCGTCGCCACTGTCGACGGCAAGCTCGCCTGCGAAGCCATCGTCATGTGCGCCCTCACCCCGCGCGGCGGCAAAAAGCCCCAGCCGCCCGCCACCGAGTCCGCCGAATGAAGACGCGAAAGTTTGCGGCTTGTCATTCTGAGCCGCATGCGAAGAATTCCCGCATTTTCCCGTTCAAACCATCACCAATCCGTGCCCAACTGATCGCGCGTTTTTTGCGCGATGAGTGGGATCGAGCCGCAAGTCCTCGCGCCGCCCTCTCGTGCGCAGCCGCGAAGCGGCGCAGTCGAGGGACCTTCGTATTTGTTTTTGTCTTGCTTTCCGCGCTCTGTACATCATCGGCTCAAATCCCTGCCGCGCAAAGCAACGCCCTCGCTTCAGCAAACACCGCGCAACCCACCAAACCCTTCGCCTTCGAAATCGTGTCCATTCGTCCGCACAAACCTGGAAGGGATGGTCTCTACCCGTTTTATCTGCCCGACGGTTTTCAGATGACGTCGACTTTCTCTAGCTTCATTTCGCTGGCTTATACGCCCAAGTCTGGGTATGCGGGATCGCGATCAGCCGTAAAAGCCGCTCCCGAATGGGCATTTACCGACCTATACGACATTGAAGCGCGCGTAGGTCAGGAGGATCTAGCAGCCTGGCAGAGGGATCACAATATTGCGCATTCAGAGCTCTTCAGTCTGGGGCTACAGGCGGCCCTGCGAGATCGCGCCAAACTTGCAGTGCACACGACGACTGTAGAGCAGCCCTGTCTGAATCTGCTGGTTGCGAAGCGGGCGCCGAAGCTGGAACCTACGGTGCCCGGCGCTGTAAAACCGATTTCGGGCAAGACATATAAATTGGGTGACGGCTTCTATATTCAGGACGACCGGAAGCGCCAATTCGTGGGAGTCTCGATGGAGGACTTAGTCCTCCTGTTGACGAGATTAAACAACGGACATCTCGTGCAAGACAGAACCGGCCTCACACGACGCTACGACTTCAGTCTGCCTCTCGATAATTCTCCGGATGCCGAGGGATCTTCCACAATTCCGCTGGATCGAATGCCAGTGACGAGTATTGGTCTGACACTCAAGCCAGGAACTGCTCCGTTTCTCAACATCTACATCGACCACATCGAGAGACCTGATGCGAACTAAGGCGCGCATACGATGAGCACGAACATCCATCAAACGGCCATCATCTCGCCCGGCGCGGTTGTTCCCGCCTCGGCGACCGTCGGCCCGTGGTGCACCGTCGGCGCGGGCGTTGTACTCGGTGAGGAGGTCCGCCTGCTCTCGCATGTCGTCCTCGCCGGCGACGACACCGGCAAGCTCACCATAGGCCATGGTACGACGATCTACCCCTTTGCATGCCTCGGCATCGCGCCGCAGGACCTCAAGTACGCCGGCGAGCCCACCGCCTGCACCATCGGCGAGCACACCACCATCCGCGAGTACGTCACCATCTCGCGAGGCACCACAGGCGGCGGAGGCACAACGACCGTCGGCGACCACTGCCTCATCATGGCATACACCCACATCGGTCATGACTCGCACATCGGCAACCACTGCATCCTCGCCAACTCCGCCACGCTCGCCGGCCACGTCACCGTCGAGGACTACGCCACCGTCGGCGCCCTCTGCCCCGTGCATCAGTTCTGCCGCATCGGACTCCATGCCTACATCGGCGGCGGCACCACCATCACCCAGGACGTCCTGCCCTACTCGCTCACCTCCATTGAGCGCAACAACCATGCCTACGGCCTCAACAAGGTTGGCCTCGAACGCCGCGGCTTCACAGCGGAACAACTCAAAGGGCTGCGCCAGGCTTATCGTCTCCTGCAACACTCTAAGCTCAACACCACCGAAGCCCTCGCCGCCATCCGTACCTCATTGGACTCTCTTCCCGCCGGCGATCCCGCCGCCGAACACGTCCGCTACCTCGCCGAGTTCATTGCCTCCAGCGAACGAGGGATTATCAAGTGATCCCGCGCCAGAGCAGCCTAAGCCCTGCTATCCTCCCCTGCATGAAATCCGCACGTCTTTCGCGCGTTCTCGCGCGCGCCGCCTTTGCGCTGCTCCTCGCACCTCTCACCCTCACTCTTCCCGCGCACGCCCAAACATCTGCGCCCACCGCGCCACTCGTCTCCACTTACGCGCCGCCCAGGGACTCCACGGTCCTCCACTCCACCTTCGTGGACTTCGACTCGCTGGCCACCTCCGGCCCGCGCCAGGTCTTCGATAATCCCAGCGTCGCCATGGATAAGGTCGAGGTCCACGTCACCACCCTCGCGCCCGGCAAAGAGTCGCACCCCGTCCATCGCCATCCGTGGGAGGAGATCATCTACATCCGCTCCGGCCAGGTCGACTTCACCATCAACGGAACCGTGCATCACGCCGGACCCGGCGGCTATGCGTTCTTCGCGTCGAACGATCCCCACAACGCGCGCAATGTCGGCACCGAGCCCGCGACGTACTATGTCGTGAACTTTGTAAGCGACGTTGCATCGAGCGCGGCGCAGGCCAATGCCCCTTCTGCGGCACAGCAGAACCAACCCGGCAAGTTCGGGTCCGCCGTGATTGACACCAATTCTCTGCCTGTCATCGCTACGCCCACCGGCTCGCGCTCGGTCGTCGTGCAGTCGCAGCCCACCGTCACCTTCCTCGCGCTGGAGACCCACATCACACGTCTGGATCCGGGCAAGCAGACCACGCCTGACCGGGACCCTAACGATGAGGTCTGCATTCTTCGCGAAGGACAGGTTGAAGTCACCGTCAACGGCATCTCATCGAGGATGAACGCCGGCTCGCTGATGTATTGGGCTCCGACCGACCAGCGTAACTTCCGCAACATCGGCACAACACGCGCGTCCTATCTCGTCATTCGCGCCACGAGCGACAAGTCGCCGCGGCCACCCGCGCCGTCATCTCACTGATTAGCGGCCCACTGTTACCTTCACCGCCGCCTTCTGCGTGATCCCACCGCCGGTAGCGGTCACTGTAATTGTGTATGTCCCTGTCGAAGCCCTTTTGCCCGCCGAAACCTGCATCGTCGACGAACCTGTTCCTGGCGCCGTAATCGTGCTCGGCGAGAAGCTCACGGTTATTCCGGAAGGAATGCCCGACGCTTTCAGCGCGACCGAGCTGTTGAAGCCGTTCGATCCTGTGGTCGAAATCGTTGTGCTATTCGAGCCTCCCTGCACTACCGTGAAGCTGGTGGGCGAAGCCGACACGCTGAAGCTCGCCGGCTGAGGCACCGGTGTCCCGCTTGTCACCGCGCCGATCAGCGCCGCCGTCGGACTGCCCCATCCTGTCACCAGATCAAAGGCTGTCCCGGCAGAGTAGCTGCCTGACGTTCCGTTTGTGATGTCATGGAAGTTCGCTGCATACGCCGTTGCATTCAGGTTCTGCGAGTAGATTGTCGGGTTCAGAAAGCCCACCGGCTTCTGGCCCCCTTGAGCCAATTGCTGGTTTGCCAGCGCGGCAAACCCTGCCCACATCGGCGCGGCAAAGCTGGTTCCACCGTACAGGTTTGCGTTGCAGGCTTTCTGGTTTGCGCAGGTGTAGAAGGTGAAGTCCGAATTCGCCGCCACATCCGGCCCAACGCGCAGCGTCGTCGAGCCACCGTTGGGATTCGCGGTGATTGCCGGGTTCTGCTGGTACCAGGGAAGCGCTATGTTGTCCGGCGAGATGCCGCCCCCGGAGTCCGTCCACGACGTCTCCGACTGCCAAGCGCCGCCCGCGCTCGCTGTCACCAGGTCCGTGCCGCCCACCGAAATCACATATGCGTCATCCGCCGGCCATGCCTCGCTATTGCCGCTCGCCGCCCAGGTCGAGTAATCGCCCGAAGCGGCAAAGAAGCTCTGTCCCTGCGCTGCCATCTTCTGGAAGTAGGGGTCGAGCGTCGTGGGGTCGGCAGGCGTCCATCCCCACGAGCAGCCGATCGTCGTCGGCAGCGGATTGCCTTTTGTCGTTGTCGTCATTGCGCTCAGCAAAGCCGTATCCGTTGAACCCACAAACATCGTCAGGCTTGCAAGTCCGGGCGCCATGCCCAGGGCCTGCGTCATGTCGAGCGTCTGCTCAGTGTCGTCGCAGTGCTGCGGTCTCGCGGAGCAGTTGGTGGAGGTCCCGTCCACGCTCAACAGTGTGATGGGGACGGTATTCGTCTGTCCGATGTTCGCGTAGTACGTATTCAGGTCTGCGAGGTTCGTGCCCAGGAACTCGAAGAGCCCCAGGTCCTGCCCCGCGCCTGTCAGCGTCGTCCCGCCGGCATACGCCGCGCGCATATCGCTGCCGAGATACGAAGCCGAAGGCCCCGAGCCGGTCGTCGCATGATCGACCGCATCGTTTGGATTCAGGTGGTGCTCCGCCGCGAAATCATTCAGGTTCTTCACCAACGGATGCGGGATGGAATAGTTATCGAGCCCCGACACGTGCCACAGGCTGAACGGCAGTCCCGTTGTCGGTTCCGTGTCCGGCGAGTAAAAGGTGCGGTTCTCCGTCGGGTGCTTGTACGTCAGCAACTGCACGCGAAACGCCGACTCGATCGCAGCCACCGTTCCGCTCGCCTGGATATCCATGCCATCGCGCGAGCCACCGGTCACGGCCAAGCCATTGTTCGTCAGGTAAGTGACGGCTGCATCATAGTCCGCTTGCGACGGGCCAAACTGCGCGGTGAACTCCGCGGGTGTCAGGTAATGCCGGTAGTTCGCGCTCGCCGGGTTATAGATGTCCGCCAGAAACGTGTTCAGGCCCGCCGCATTGCTCAGCGGCAGCACTACGTCCAGTTGTAGCACCGTGTCGGCCTTCAAATGCCCGTTCACCTGCGCGGAGCCATTTTTCACAGCTTCGTGAACATGATGCGTCCGCACCGTTTGAGCGCTGGTCACCGCAGTTGTTGTTAGCGCGAAAGTAAAGGCGAGGGCAGGCAGGGCAAGGCGAAGGCCGAACGTGCGCATGGAAGGCTCCGGGTAAAACGCGTCCCAAAACTGTTGCTGCTTCTGGGTGGATAAGAATCATCCCGCCCGGCAAGCACCGGAGTCAACGAAATTCAGGTAACCAGCCCGGGATATCTCCGCTGCGGTGATAGGATCATTCCGCGAATCGGGGGCCGTCTCCTCCGGCCTCCAACGAACGGCAACATGGCAGAGCAGGACCCCAACTCGCCCGACCTGGAAGCAAGGATCGTCCCCGATCCAGGCACCCATCCTGCCTCCGCAGCCGCCCCTAGTCGCAATCCGATGGCGCCGGCCGCCCCGAGCACCTCGCCTGATTCTCCTGAAGTCGTTCCCGCGCCGCCCTCTGAGACTCCCACCGAGGAACCAGCCCCCATGATCGACATCCATGACGCGCACAATGCTGCCCACACCTGGACCGACTTCTTCATCCACATCGCCACCATCGTGCTGGGTTTGTTCATCGCCGTTGGCCTGGAACAGATCGTCGAACACATTCACCACCACTACCAGGCGGAACAGGCGCGCGCAGACCTGGCGGACGAGCTCGGGAACAATCGCGATGTATTGCGGATCAACATCATGCAACTGCATATCCATGAAAGGAACCTGCGCGCCGACCTTGGCGTCCTCGACCGGTTCCGCACGCACTCCTCCGCTCCCGGCGATCGGCTTCTGATCTTCGACATCCTGCGGATCTTCAGCAATGTTCACTGGAAGAATGCGGAGGAAACCGGCGCAACGGCTTATCTGTCTCCTGACGAACGTATCGCCTATGGGTTCGACTATCTCCAGCAGGACCGTTTCAACGCCGAGGCAGACGAAGCCGACAGCGCTCTGGAAGCCGCCGCCGCCGTGCTCTACGACGAGAACACCCAGCTCCCGCAACCGAGAATGAACGGGGCGATTCTGTTCGACGACAAGTTCACTCATTCCGAAAGTGCGACTGAAATGGAAATCGCGGCCACCAGTCCGTCGCTGGACTTTTCGCGCCTCACTCCCCAACAGATCGACCGCCTCGAACTCGGCATCCAGCAGACAATCGCCGCGGATGGACGGCTGCTTTCCATCGCAGGCATTATCCAGGGCCGGCAGGAAAGCCGCCTCAAACAGATTGCGGCTTATGCGCCTCGGCCGCGGTGATACTATCGTTCCGCGAATCCGGGCCACCTTATTCCGACTCCGAGTTTTCTGGAAGGAGACCGATATGCGACGCGCTATTTCCGTGGCCGCCCTCACCGTCTTTTCTCTCGCGGCGCATGGCGCCGGCGACCCTCCCTTCCAACCTCATATCCCTAAGGTCTGGGATGACCAGGCCCTCGCCACGATGGAGGTGCCGCTTGCGCAGCGCGATCGCTCCCCGAAGTACATGTCCTCGGCCGAGTACTACGCGCTTAAGGTGCGGCCCATCTACCGCTCTTATCCGATGTACCTCGCAGGCCGAGAGCCCGCAGGGTATCTTGACTCGCTGAAGCAGAAAGATCCGGAGATCGTCTTCGATCCCTCAAAACTCCACACCAAGGACGACTGGATCCGCGCCGGCAAGCTCGTCTTTGAAATGGACACAACATTTCTCCCGGCAGTTGCCGCACCGGCGTCTCCGCCGGGCGGCTGCAAGGCCTCGAGCGACGGCCAATTGCAATGCTTCCACGCGCAAACCCGCTACTACATCCGGACCAAAGGCGTGGTGGAAACCGGCGCAAACTCCTGCGCGGGATGCCACACGCGCTTG
>DATNEM010000062.1:0-4041 GCA_035552995.1 Acidobacteriaceae bacterium
AGCGTGCGCAGGCGTGGAAGCCAATGCGGCGAGCAATATCAGCAGCGCGGACAACGAGAAGCTGCGCGAGGCCAACCGATGGAAGAGATGTGATGCGATCCCGCGCGTCATGCCAATGCCCTTTGCTTCCTTTTGGCCGCCCGCAATTACACTCCTGGCGGCGTTTGCCGAGAGGCTTCGAAGGCCTGCCGGCCCAAGGCCTTCCACAACCGGGCCGCTGGCCAGACGATCCGCTCGCCGAATGCATTGGACTGATGGCGAGTATAGCATTCGGTCCCGCGTGGACCAGCGAATTGTGGCTCCATTATCAATAACCTGCAGACAGTCCTTTCCCGACCGGGAACGCGTGCAGCGTAGTGGCGATGACTGCTGGTTAGACGGGGGCGGTTCGGCGATGTGAGGGGGTGGAATCCGCATGTTAAACTCAGGGTTTGCCGCAAGGGATCAGAGAGTTAACCTCTTCCTTGCGTGCCCATCTTCTTTCTTCCGGCGCCGCTTTGTGCTGTGCTTGCGTGTAGACGAAGGCGCGGGCCGGTTCCTGCAAGGGAACGCGTACCACGAAGGTGCTATCAGGCGGTATGCCAAGGTCGCTCTCCAATCCGACGGTTGCCGCGCAGCCCAAGCCTGCGGTGAAGGCGAAGGACCGCGATCCCGTGGCCTCGGGGTTGCGCGACGCGGCGCAGAACCGCTCCGCGAGCCACAACTATTCGCTGAGCGACAGGTATGAGGCGGGCGTCGCTCTGCGCGGCACCGAGGTGAAGTCGATCCGCGAAGGCAAGGCCAACCTGAAGGACGCCTATGGCCTGTTGAAGGACGGCGAGTGCTTTCTGCTCAATGCGCACATTGGGCCGTTCAGCCATGGCAACCAGATGAACCACGAGTCGCTGCGCACACGGAGACTGCTGCTGCACAAGACCGAACTGCGCAAACTTGAGGTTGCAGCGTGGCAGAAGGGCTTCACGCTGATCCCCACGCGGCTCTACTTTCGCAAAGGGCGCGTGAAGTGCGAGATTGCTCTTGCGAAGGGCAAGCAGGAGTGGGACAAGCGCGCAGCGGAGCGCAAGCGTGAAGCGGATGGCGAGGCGCGCGCGGCGATCGCGCGCAGCCAGCGGAGGTAGGAACCGCTAAGGCATCAGGCTGGTTGAGGCACGCGTGCCGCCGCCGACGGCGTCGTCGCTGTCTACGCTGAGCAAAGTACGGTCGTCGGTCACAGGATCAGCAGCTGGAGCAAGCGAGGGTATAGGTGCGGATACCGGAGTCGCGGGCTGCTGCCCGGAGGCGAAGTCTTCCGCGTCGAAAACCGCGGCGTCCTTCGGCAGATCGAGCCGGCCACCGGCGAGATAGGCGGCGATGACACCAGCCGTCAACTCCGGATTGAGGACGGCGAGCGGGATCAGATATTTCTTGCTCTTGATGAGCGATTCGGCGACGCCATTCACGGCATGGCTGCGCGGAACGCTGCCCGGAACCTGCGTGATGACGAACGCCGAGATGTCCATCTCGGGATGCTCGCGGTCATACTTCACCAGCGAGCGAGCTACCTGCTTTGGCGTGGTGAGGCCGATGTCGGCGATGAAGTTGCGGTGGATCACGTCGGGGAGGTAAATGCCGATGACGTTGCGGGAAAAGTCCGCGCAGTTATGAAAGAAAAGATTGAAGCGCGCGACATTGTGCCTGTCATTCATGATCGCGATGAAGCGCGCGTCCTGCTCCGGGGTCGTGGGAAAGGCGAAGCCGTGGATGGTGCGGTCGTAGGAAGAACCGATGAGTTGCGTCCACTCGCCGTGTGGAGCGCGGCCATGACGGTCGTCCGGTGCGAGCGCTTCAAGATGCGCGCGGCGATACGCATCGCGCAGTGCGGCAACCTGTTTCCGGTCTACCGATGCGGGCACATCGGAGGCGTCGTCTACTGCGTAAAGATAGGGAATAAGCGGGACGGCGATCCAGTCATAGCCGTGAATCTTGTGATAGCGGCTGATGACGACGCCGAATTCGCCGGGGCCGCAGGGCCGCAACTGGGTCGGCGTCTCCGCGCATATGCGATTCAAATACACCGCGGCGTGGCCGGTGGGATTGAACGCGCCAAACGTGCCATAGGGCTCTTCCATCAGCAGCGCGACGGAGGCGCGGGCCGAGTGGGTTGCAGTAAGCATGGCCGTGAGAAGCGCGGCCAGGGCGAACCTGATTCGTTTGTTGCGGTGTCTCATGGGCTCTTTACGAAAATTCCACCCCGACAACTGGATGGCTACCGCGAAAATTCAATGTTTAGGGGTATCCATTGGATGCCTCGATCATCGGGAGGGCTGCACGATCCGGCGCGGCTTTGGTTCGCCACGGACTTTGCAGAATCAAACCCCGAATTCGCTGCAATGTTGCCCACGCGGGACAGCGCGGCGGAGGGTTCGCCCTCTGCTGCAAGCGCTTACTGCGAACCGTTTGCAGGCGCTGCCCTTTGCTGCTGCAGTTGCTGCAACCGCTCATATATCTGCTGCGGAGTTGGCACGCCATTGGGCGACTGCGGGTCGCCGGAAACCGGTGCGCCCGGCTGCGGAGTTACTGGAGATGCCGACGGCACTACAGCTTCTGGCGGCTGCGCGACATATTGCGGCCGGACAGCCGGGGGCGCAAAAGTCTGCACGGGAGTGAAGCCGCGAGGCGCTTCGGAAGGATAAGCCTGGGCCGGCGGCTGGGCGGAAGGCTGAGGCTGCGCTGAAAAGCTGGTGTTGAGGCTCGGCGGGGTGGGCCTGCCCTGCATCGGCGTCAGGACCAGTTCCGTCGGCTCGTTCGCGGCGGTCATGCGCAGAATCATATTGGCGCCGCTTCCCTGAAGAAGCGTGCCCAATACGACTGACGGAGAAGCAGGACCGTAGGTCCCGTAGACACGCTGATCAATCACTCCGCCGGTGATCTTCATGCCCGTCTTCTGGGCAACGTCGCGCAGAATCTGATTGAGGCTCGAGTTCTCCGCGATAACGGTGAGCTGGCCAAGCTGGTAGCCCACCTGCGCCTGATGTTCCGGCTGCGGAGGCGGTGTCGCGGCAACTTCGGACGATGATGTGGCGGCAGGAGCAACCAAAGTGGTGTTCGTCGGCGGGAGCGTGGACTGTGCAAAGGCCGCTGCGCCGAGAACCGCGACGCCAGCCAGAGCAGCGAACCCACGCCTTTGATCGCCGGAACCCATGGCACACCTCTTCGCTCTCAGGATATAAGACGAAAAGTGCTTAGAGCCGTTTAACTCCGCCGGCCACACATGGCAGCCAATAACCCGTCTAAAACCGTGTACTAGACTGGAGCGGGATGGGCAAAAGGACGACAGCGGCGAAGGTTACGGTTGCTGGGCTGGCGGCGTGCCTTTGCGTAACGGCGGCGCGGGCGGAGACCTGCACCACGCAATCGGCAATGACAGCGGCGGAGCGCAATTCGCTTGCCGAGGCGGCACGGTCACTCGCACTGAAGGTGCAGAGCGACGATCTCACCGGCCTGCGCGGGGCATTGACGCCGGAACTGGCCAAGGATGCGGCGGCCTTCGAATACCTGGTGGGCAACACATCCACCAAGCTCGCCGGTGGCCCGCCAGTCGTCGAGGAGATCTACACGCTGGACGCCACGAATCTCAAGAAAAATCCTGACGGCTCGGCGCCTGACGCGCAGTTCTTTTGCTCGCTGAACAACACGACCGCGGAAGTTCAGTTCACGATTCCCGCGCTGCCGCCGGGCAAGTACGGCTTCGCGATTGTGACCTTCGCTCCGGCAAGCGGCAAGCCATGGCGGCTGAGCTTTCTCCTGCGGCAGGATGCGGGCCGATGGCTGATGGCTGGCTTCTATCCCAGCGCGATGACCGCGGCGGGACACGATGGCTTGTGGTACTGGACCGAGGCCAGGCAGATGGCCAAGCAGAAACAGCCGTGGGTGGCATGGCTTTACTACCAGCAGGCGGAGCGGCTGCTGACGCCGGCGGCCTTTGTGATGAGCACGCATCTCGACAAGCTGCATACCGAAGCCGCAGGCGCGGCGCCGCCGGTGCTCGCCGAAGGGATCAGT
>DATNEM010000063.1:0-18010 GCA_035552995.1 Acidobacteriaceae bacterium
GGGTCGATCGACATCACGTCCTCAAAGTGGCCGTGGATGGGGCAGTCCTTCACCATCAGGATCTGGCCGTCGCGCTCGATGATCTGCGCCTTGATCTCGCCGACCTTCTCGTTCAGCAGGATCTCGTGCGGCAGCTTGCCGTCCACGATCTGCTGGCGAATCTCCGGGATGCACTTCGGACAGAGCGAATCGGTGGTGCGCGGCCAGCCGAGAGGCGGCTTCTCCTTCTGGTAGCTCTTCAGCAGCGGCTTATCGCTCCACTTCGGGGTGAAGCCGGGATTGTCGGCGAACATGGAGTTGATGCCGTTGTAGACGACCCATCCGCCCTTGGCGGCCTGAACCAGAAGGTTTTCAAAAACTTTTGCGCGCTTTGCCATGTGAAGTCTCTCCTGATGCTGCCTGTTCTTTGTTTGGTCGGTACGGGCCGAGGGCTCTGGTCTCAATTCGTGCGGGCCATGCGAACTGCGCGGCCGGCTGACATCGACGCTGAAATCTATGATCTAAGTTCTGCGATCAAGGGGGCGGATCCTGTTACTTCCCGCGCCGTGGGACTGGACGCTATCCCCCTCAAGAATCTGATGCTTCTCCCTCATCCAGCTTATGGCTGTGGGGTGTCAGCAAGAAGCAAACTCCGCCGAACAGCGAGATTCTGCATTGAATGGGGACTGGACGGCGTAAATGGGAGGTAAATGCTGTTACCAGAGGAGGTTACGCTAAAGGTTCACGGTGGAATCTGCTCTGTTCAGCAAAGCTCGCTGGTTATTGTCGACCCAACTCTCGACGAGAAAGAAGACTTTAAGTCCTCTTCGTTTCTCGATGAAACGTTGATGGATCAGTGTGCCACTTTTGCTTTTGAACACAGCTTCAAATCCCTCGGCGGCTCTTTGGCCGAGAGCCAGATGCGGATAGGTAATCTCCGCATCGGTGTGATGCTTCAGAAGGGATTTCTGGTCCGCATCGAGCAATGTGCCGACACTATTAAGCGTCATTCGTTCCAACAGGATAATGCTGCATCCGTCGCCCTTGAACATCAACGAGCCATCCCGATATGAGGCGAAATCCCAATCTTCTGGAACCGTAAGCGCAAAATGTTCCGATTTGTCATCGTATGTCAGCCCATTAGGCCCATGTTCGATTGTTCCTGCAAGCTTTAGATTTTGCGTGCCGATGGCACGCAGTGTCCCGTACCCCAGGAGCATAGCCACTACTATCACGGCCAGCAGAGCCGATGCTATGGAGTGTGGCAATCCGCCTTGGTTGGCCTGATCGACGACGTTTTCAGCAGCTTCGGGAGCCGGTGCAAGTTCGGGATGCGCCTTATAGAGGCGCTGACGTGCGATCCGATATCCGTCGGCCGCAATCAGCACCTGTGCAAACGGCCCAAGAATTGATGTCCAGACATTGGGATGGGCAATCAGCACCCCCTGAATCGCAGTGATCAGCAAAAAGCAAATAATCCCTTTGATTCGATCTCCCAGGTAGAAATAGCCGAACCCCTTCGTCAGCAGATTCAGAGTCGCGGCAATGCGTGGGTTTGTCCGGAACAGAAGAGACGTTACACCCGCATTCCACTCACGCGCATCCAGGTAGGCATCAATCGCAGCGAAACAATAGAGCGATGGCACCGTGAGTACGGCCGCGCCATGTAGCATTCCCGTGCCGTTCGCAATAACGAGGAACGACAATGTCTGCATCGAGATGATCCACAGGGCATTTTTTCGCAGGCCGACGTATAGGTGTCCCAGCCCCGGATAGATCAATGACAAGAACAGCGCGAAACTTGGGTTGCGGCGGCGCAACGGCGCGGAGATACTTTCGTCGGGACTTGTCAGCGGATGGGCGTTGACACTCTGCATGAAGGATTGAGGAATTCTAACCCGGCCGTCAAACCACTTTTACGGTAGAACGAAATCGTCGCTGGAGATCTGGTCCAGGAGGCGCTGCGCGAAGATCACACGCACATGCACGTGCCGCGCGACATCCGGGAGGAACTCACTGATCAGGTTGTCTATCGGGTCTGTCGCGTAGGAAATCAAGATGCGGTCCGCCGTGGATCGTGCGTCAGTCTGCAGGCCAGGCACATACAGGTTCGCCAGTTCGGCGGCGATGGGATATGCCGACAGAGTGGCGACGTTCGGCATGGGGCGGCCACTGTCACTGTGGGCGATGAAGGTATGCCCTACAGCGTGCAGCAGGCGGTGGGGGACGGAGGCGTTGGGGATGCGGTGGTACCGCGGGTCTTCGTGCGTGAGGGATGAGATCGCGAATGTGGAGAAGAATTCCTGGGTTGCGTCCTGCGAAAGGCTGTACATCGACGCGCGGCCAAACCCGGTCATTCCCGGACCAAAGGCGGAGCGCGGTTTCAACGCGACGGTGAACGCGGAAGCGCTGAAGATGGTGGCGAGGTTGCCGGGATCCTTTACATCGTGGATCGCCAGCCAGCCCTTCTGCGTGGGCGTCAGCGGAGATGGCGCGGCGGAGTCCAGAAAGCGTTCGTAGGTGGTCGGGCTCGGAGCAGTAACGCAGGGCTCGCGCGAGCCGCCGGCGGATTCGGAATCCACCTCCGGGCCGATGGTCTTCTTGGCGGTTGCGCCGCGGCATTCCACAACGAAGATCGACTCGAACTGTGCGGAGACGGGAGGCAGGGCAGCGGAATATGCCGCATCGGCAGAACTGGATGAAGAGATCAGACTAGGCGCAGCCGCGTCCGCAAAGCTGGCTGGCGAGAAGTTCAGCGGGGCGGGAGCCACCATGCTGGCCACCAGGCGCAGGCCAACGAAGGGCCTCGATGTCGGAAGGGCAGCGGGTTCCATGGAGGGAAAAGCAACCTGTGCCAGTGCCAGCGGGCACGCAGCCACACAGACTGCAATCGCAACTACCCGCAGCGTCTGCTTGTTGGACATGCGTGGTTCCCGTGCCACCCTTTATCTGTATCGGCAAACACACTTCGTGACGAGAAGACTTCGTGTGTAGAAAATTTGTTCGGACTGGGGATTGACACCGGCCCGGTAACCTTCAGCAGTGATCGGAGAAGCACCATTACCACTGCGGCACGCGGTCAAGATTCCCCGTGCCATTCCATTGACCGTCGCTTTTGCGCATCTACATACTTAAAGACGAGAGGTGGCGGCAGAATGCCTACGCAGGAACCAAAAAGAGATTGGGAGCGGCAGGTCCGCGATGCTGCCGCGTGGGGCGAAGAAGAGGTGCGCCGCGTCGTGACCTACATCAATGATGAAGTTGTGCCCGAGGTACGGCGCAACGGATCGGTCGCGCTGCGCCGCGCTGCCGTTGAGCTGGAGAAGTTGGCGAAGCGCATGGACGATAGCCGCGCGGACAAGGACGCACCTCAGTCTTGAGCACACACCGCAATCTTCGGTCGCTGTGCTGGTCCGCTTTACTTCCGCTGCTCACGCTGGCTGTAACGGGCTGCCATCATAAGCAGACGTCGGTTGCCGCGCCTCCCGCAGCCACGGCACCTGTGGTGACGCCCCGGCCGCAGACTGCAGCAAACGTGCCGCCGGCGCGGCCCAATACGAATCCGAACGTTTCTCCGGGAACCGCCCCTGGCCTGCCGAACGAGGGCGAGCCACTGCAGCCCGCCGGCGAGCCCATCTCGAGCGAGACCGGGATCGCAAGCTGGTACGGACCAGGTTTTATCGGACGTAAGGCTGCCGACGGAACGCTCTACAATCCGAACGCCATGACCGCCGCCCACCGCACATTGCCGCTGGGCACCATCGTGCGTGTCACCAATCTCACCAATCAGGAACAGGTGCTGGTGCGCATCAACGATCACGGCCCATTCGTCGAGGGCCGCATTCTCGATCTCTCCCCCGCCGCGGCGAAGGCGATCGATATGTATCGCGCGGGCATTGCGAAGGTGCGCATCGAGGCGTGGCCACCGCCTCTCGGCGCCGATGTTGCCGGCAAGTGGTGTGTGCAGATCGGCGCTTTTGTGGATTCGGACGATGCCCTGCAACTCAAGAACGACCTGAAGCAACGTTACCCATCCGCGAAGGTGGCGGAGTTCGCCGGAAACACCGGCCACTGGGTCCGCATCGATCCCAAAAATCAGGACCGGGCGACGGCCGAGGAGATCATGGATTCTATCCACCTCCCCGACCCGAGCGCCCAGCCCTATCTGATCCGGCTCAACTAAAAACTTCGAGCTTTGCGTGGGCGCCGGGATCGTGGGCAGCGCCATCGCACGAGAGAGCGCTCGGCTCTGCTGACGGCGTATTCCCTTCACTTCAGTGGGAATAATGCTGCGTTGTCGACGATTTTGAATACATTGTTCACCCCCCCCGATTTGCACTGCAATCATGCACAAAAAGCGGTAGACGCCATCCGGTTCGATCGAATGCACATTCGTGCGGCAAGCCAGCCGATTTTCTACTTTTGGAAACTTTGAAATTGTGCGGAGGATAGAGGAAAGGCTGAGACCGGCACAACCCGCAGCTCGTTAGTCGCCTGCGGCGACGAGCACGCCCTCGGGAACCTCCGGCATCATGCGGCAAAGTCCCTGCACAAATGGCTCGAAGTGCGGGTTGTCCTTCGCATCCTCGCGAAACGCTTCCGGGGCGCATACGTGCGGATTGATCAGCGACCGGGACTCATCCACCACCAGCGACGAGTGGCTCAGAAGCCCATCGGTCACAGCTAGGCCCGGCAGCGTGTCGCGATGATACTGACAGATGCCCTGCAGGCCCGGGTTCTTGCGGATAAAGCTGTCGAGCTGCCACTCATACTCCAGCAGCTGTGAGAAGTCGCGTTCCGGTCCAAGCTCCCAGCCGATATTGCCGGTTGCCCACAGGCCCTCAAACCCGCCACCCAGCGCAGACTGCACAGCTTCTGCAAGGGCCTGCAGCATCCGGTCCACGTCAAATCGCCTGCCGCCGATCAGGTAATTCCGTTCTGAGGACATCACCAGCCTGCCGCTCGCCACGTTGGACATCACGTCCACGCCAATGGCCGCAAGCTGCGACCGCAGGCCCACAACCATCGGCGCGCTGTCCAGGAACATGCAGCGGTAACCCTGGTTCAGCTTTTGCCGCATCACGCGGGCGAGCATGGGCAGGTGGCGCGAGGGCGCACCGTCATAAATCAGGCATTGATGGCGTGAAGGCTGTTCCATACGCATGGTCGATTGCTCCAGAAAGGACGACCGCAACTGAGTGGATTGTAGCCGCGCGGCGCCTCCGTCTCTGTCCCCTCTTTGTGGGATCGTCCCCCGCTGCGCGGGAGAACGGAATGCCCTAAAGGGTCAGCAAACTCGTCCAGCACTATAACTTGACGGTTCGTTCCGCACGCTGCGGTATGATTCGTTTCGCCTCGCCCCCCAGCACGGACACCTCAAGCTCTGCGGCGTATTGCTTCACCGGCCCAGTCGGCAGGATCGATCCCGCGCGCACGAAGAGCGGGCGAGTGTCGAGGGGCGCGGCGTGCGGGATGGTGGTGCCGCCCTCGAGCGCGCAGCGGTCCAGTAGTCATACCACGCGCCCGCAGGTAGATAGACCTTGCGCTCGGTTGCACCCTTCTCAAACACAGGCGCAACCAGCAGGTTTGGTCCCCACAAATATGCATCCACCGTCGCCCACACGTTTGCATCTTCGGGATACGCAAGGCCAGGCTGCGGATCAGCGGGATGCGCGTGCGGTGCGTCTCCCACGCAGCCGAATACAGATACGGCAGGAACCGGGACGCACCGTTTTGAAGTAAATGCGAATACCTATTTGTATAGAGACAATTCGCCTTCTGAATAGAGCCTGTGTCGTCGAATTCCTGCATCTCAAAGATTCGGGCCCCGATCGACCAATGCACGGAGACCAGAATGAAGGTGGCGAAAGAGGACAGGCGCAACCGGCGTCGCACGCCGTGGGGCTCGGCCGGGATGCTGATCTGCATCGCGCTGATCTGCGCGGCGGCAAACGCAACTAATCCGGCGAAAGCGCAGGATCCCAGCCCCAAATCCGGGGAGTCCGGCAAAAATACAGCGACGCAGGATAGTGGTGCGAAAGGCGCTCAAGCGAAAGTTCAGGAGACCACGCCCACAAATCCTGACGCAGCCGTCGCCGGAGACAGTGACCTGCCTTCCGAGAAGCTGCCGCCCAATGCGACAGCTGCACAACGGGCAGACAGCGCGTGGACGATGCTGAGCGATGCAGTCGCGGACGGGAAACGCCCCCAGACCCGCATCGAGGCATTAGCCGCTCTCGGCATGTTGCGCACGCGGCGTTCGGAGAAAATGATCGAGGCGGCCATGCAGGACGACGATCTCGATGTGCGCACCGCGGCGGCGCTCGCAGCCGGCCAGTCGGGCGACCGCAATCTCACCACTCCGCTGCGCAACCTGCTGGATGACAAGGAGCCGCAGGTCGTATTCACCGCAGCGATGACGCTGTGGAAGATGAACGACCGCTCCGGTGAGGACATTCTGATGGCGGTGGCCGACGGCGACCGCAGCACGAACCCCTCAATGATGCACGGGGCCGCGCACAAGATCGACAAGGACCTGCACCAGCCGGGCAAGCTGGCCAAGCTTGGCGCGCTCCAGGGTGCATCGATGCTGCTCGGCCCGTTCGGCTTCGGCATCGCGGCAATCCAGTTCATGCATCAGAGCGGCGGCGACCTGGCGCGCGCATCCGCCATCCAGCAACTCGCGGAGGAACACACCGAACCCGTGCACAAGGAACTGATCGCAGCTCTAGGCGACAAGGATCCCAGCGTGCGTGCAGCCGCGGCCCAGGGTCTGGTGGACTATCGCGACAGCGCAACACAACAGGCCATCTACCCGCTGTTCGTCGACCCCAGGACTCCCGTTCGACTCACTGCCGCGGCCGCATATCTGCGGACCACCGGAGTGCCAGGAATAAGCGCGGCGATGTCAGCGAAGGCCGCTGGAAAACCGCGTCCTACAGTGAAACACTAAGGCGTCGGTGCAGCAGGCGGAGTTGGAGTGGCAGGAGCGGTAGTGCTCGTATGCGGCTTCTGCGGATGCGAAGATTTCGCCGGAGCCGGTTCCGCAGGGGCCATGGTGATCTTCGCCGGAGGCGCGGGCGGCGTCAGCGGCTGCACATCGGCCTTCATAATAGAGATATCGCCGTTCCCTGTCCGTATGTGGATCGTCGGCGCATCCACCGCCGATCCCACTACTCCGCTCAACGTTCTTTCGTTCCTGCCCTTTCTGCCATCCCCATCGTCGTAGCCCGGGTTGGGCAGATTGTTTGTGGAACTGAAAGAAAGATTGGTGTCGATCTTTCCGTTCGTCGTCATGGCCTGCACCGCGAAGCTCGCGTGCTCCGGAAGCGTCGCATTGACGGAACCGTTGCGGTTCTCAATGGTGACATTGCCCAGCGTTGGCGCGGCGGTCACATCTACCGTGCCGTTGCGATTGGTCACAGAGATGTCTCCCGCAATGCGTTCGAGGGTGATGTTGCGGTTGGTGGTAGAGACAACGGCCGGCCCCTGTGCCTGCTCGGCTGTGATGGATGAGCCGCTCAGGCCCACCTCACCATCCACACGCGCGAACTGAAGGTCGCTGCGGCTGGTATGGAAGTGCACGGAGCCGTTGACGTGCTCGATGTGGGTGGTGCCGAAGATATCGCCATTGAGATTGACCGGCCCTGTGATCTCAGAGAGCGTTACATCTCCCGCACGACCGCGGAAGTTTAGCCCGTTGTTAAGACTGTGTGCGGTCAATGACCCGCCGCCGCTGTTAATGTCGACCGCCGCCGGCCCGGTAATTGCATCCAGTTCGACGCTGCCGTGGTTCGTGGTGGCATTGACGGCATTCTTAATGGACGACACGTGAATGTCGCCGCGGTCCACATTGACGGTGAGGCCGGAGTTCGCGGGGAGGGTGACGGTCAGGTCTGCATGCGCGCCGTCGAGTCCATGCACGGAGACGCGAGTCGCGGACCCGTTGGTCTCGGACTTCGGCGCCATCTCCTGGGCGTGGCTTTCGGCGTCGGAGTCGGAACTGGCGTAGATGGTCTTATGCTCGGCGATGTGGATGCGGCCATCTTCGCTTGTCCCTGCCACGGTCACGTCGCCGCGCGGGTTCACGATGGTGAGCATGCCGTCCGCGGGTGCGGCGAGGTCGAGCGTCTGATCGTACTCATGTTTGTCGCCGAAGAGCCGGGCCCACGAATCGCCATCGTTTCGAAAGTCGTTGCCGAACCAGCCATTCGACCCATCCAAAAAGCTGTTGCGGATGTCGGCGATTCCGCCGGCAAAGGCAAAGAGCAGCAGCAGCAGGACGACGCCGCCGCCGATGGAACGGCGGTACTGCGGCCGCTCAGGGTCACGCATCTGGAACTGGTCGAATGCCCATTCGGCAAGCACGATCACTCCCGCGCCCACCAGAAGCAGCGGCCACCAGCGCGCGTATGACGCAAAGAAGTCGTGCCTGTCGATACGGCCCGTCTGGATCAGCAAAAAGACAATTCCCGCGCAGATCAGGAGCAGTGGACCCAGCACCGAACCTCGCCGCATCCCACGCATCTGCCAACGCCAATGCATGTTTTGCGCCTTCCATGCGGCACGCTGGGCGCGCGCCTGGTCACGGTACCAGCGGCGCTGGTCGCGCGGATCGTACCCCGGAGGCGGTCCGGGCGGCGGTGTGTTGGGCGGTGGTGTTCCAGGAGGCATGGTGGACATCGCTCTATCTCCCTTCCTCGTGGTCGTCGCGCGTGAAGTGCGCAGGGTCCACCGGCACGATCTCCGTCGTGGTGACGGCTGCAGCGGGCGGAGTGGGCGGCGTTGGCGCAACGCCGTACGGCGGCATCGATGCGTAGCCGGGTGAGAAGGCCGTGCGGCGCAAAATCATCAGCACCCCGGCAGCGATCATCAGCAATGGCCAGCTGTGCGCCAATTCAAAGATGCCGAGTGACTTCAGCAGCCAGAGTATGCCGACCAGGACGATCCAGACGGCGCCGTTGAGCGCATGCCACAGCCGCCATCGATAGTGGTCCGAGCCGTCGTTCTCCAGCCCATGGCCGCTCTCCATCATCCGGCGCACAAACATCCATACGCCAATGCCGATCAAAAGAATCGGTCCGAAGAGCTTGCCGTGAAAGACACTGAATACCCGTGCATGGCCGATCAGGAAGACAACCCCGAGACCGATCAGCCACAGCGCGCCGGTCGGGATCGCGCGGTGGTGCGGAGCGTTGATGTCTGGATAGCCGGGCATCGGAGGCACAGGCGGGACTGGCGGCACATCGGACGGCGCTCCCCACTGCGATCCTGGAGGCGGGCCATAGGTCTGCGAGCCATCCGCGGCCTGGTGGAAATAGGTGCCAGCTGGCGGAGCCCACGCTTCGCTACTCGGCGAAGCCTGCGGAGGAGTTTGTGCAGCGGGGTCATAAGGTGGCACGCTGCTGCCCGCATAGGGAGTGTTCGCTCCGGGCCACGCCTTGCCGAAGCCCATTCGTTCGCCAAGATCGTTGAGGCCGAAGGGGTTGGGCAACGGCGTCCCATCCCGCCGCGCGCGCGCAGTGTGGTAGGCCTCAAACGCCATGTAAAATTCCCAACCCGCGACAAACCAGCCGAAGACATCGCTGGTGTTGGCCAGCGAGACCAGGATCGCAAAGACGACCAGGTGAACGATGCCCTTGGCGTATTGCTCGTTGTACATCGCGCCAACGCCGGGGATGAAGCCCAGCAGTGCGGCCACAACCGGCTCCGGATGACGATGCGGAGCGCCGGGCGCATAGCCCGCGGGGGGAACGGTGTAGCCGGGAAATCCTGCAGGAGACGGCGTGCCCGCGCCGCTTCGCGCGGCAAAACATGGCTCGCAGAAGACTGAGGCGCCGATGGTGCGTTTGCACTCCTCGCATAGCGGCTTGCCGCAGTTCTGGCAGAAAGCTACGCGCTCGCGGTCGGGATGATTGGCGCAGTTCATGCGGCCTTCCTTTCCTGGCGCCCATGCCGCCGATGGTCCGTGTGCTCTGAAAGCGGGCCGGTGTAAACCGCGGATGAGATTCCGCCGAAGTACTCCTCAATCTCCTTATCGAGCGACGCGTCGGAAACGGCAGCATGGTTCGCCTTCGTATTGCGTGGGAAGACAGCGATAACTCCGCCGGCTTTGCTGCCCTCGCGGCGGCTCAGATTACCCGCCGGAACGGACCGTGGCGCGGCCGGTTCCAGCAACGACTTGCCGCCGGGCTGCTGCTGTTGTTGCTGAGTTGGCGCGGCTTGCGGCTTGCTGCCGTTGTTTTGCTCCGGAGTTTGTTGCGGCGCATGTTGTTCGGGGGCCGCTTGCTGCGGCTGGCTTCCGCCCGAGGGCTGCGCCTGCTGGTTCTCGGCAGGTTTCCCGGCATCGCGCGCATCCTGCTGCACATTCTCAAAATCGTGAACGCGCGACTCCAGCTCATACACAACGCGCAGGCCATCGTAGTACTGCGCCGCCCGCGCGCCAAGCTGCGCGAAGGAGCGATGCAATGCGGATGGGCTCAAGTCTCCTGCGCGCACATCCAGCGGGTTTACCCCCATCAGATCCATGGTCAACGCGATCGAAAAGAACGCCATTGCGGCCGTCATGGCCAGCCGCGGCTCAAAGGCCACCCGGCCAAAACCGGTCGCGCGTAACGCAGCCGCGGCACGCCGCGGGAAGGGAAGCACGTTCGTGTAACCCGGCGCCATGGCAGGCGCGGGGTGCGCGACCGGCATGGGGTGAATCCCGCCGGAGGTCTGTGCCAGAATCTTTTCGAGCAGCGCCGCCGAGGGCTCGGGCGCAGGCGTGCGCAGCATCTCCAGCCAGGCCGCGCCGCGACGTGCCTCGGCCAGCAGCTTCTCGCACGGCCCGCACGCGACGACATGCGCGTCAAAGAACGCCTGGTCGTCCGGCGAGAGCGCTCCGTCGACCGCATCGGCCAGCATCGCCTCGCACCGGCCGCAGTCCAGGCTGCGCGCCCCGAGGTCTCCGAATTGGCGAACGTCCGTCACTTACACCACCTGCCCTTCTATACGTTGCAAAATCCTTGCCAGTTCCCCGCGCCCTCGGCTGATACGGCTCTTCACGGTCCCCTCGGGAATGCGCAGCACCTGCGCTATCTCCTTGTAATCCATATCTTCCAGGTCGCGAAAGACCACTGCCTCCCGCAATTCTGGCGACAGCTGGCTTAACGCATGCTGAATCTTCGCGCGCAGTTCCAGGCCGGAGGCGTGTGTCTCCTGCGTGGGCCGGGTGTCAGCGAGACGGTCGGCCAGCGTTGGGCCGGCTGCGTCGCCGTCAAAGGTCACATCCAGCGAATCGGTGACGCGGTCCTGGCGCGTGCGGCGGAAGTGATCGACCAGCAGGTTGCGCGCCAGGGTGGTAATCCAGGTCTGGAAGCTGCCCTTGTGCGTGTCGAAGCTGGCAAGGTTGCGGTAGAGCTTGAGGAAGACCTCCTGCGTCAGGTCCTCGGCGTCTGTCGACGATCCCGTAAACCGGTAGCAGATGGCATAGATGCGCCGATGCTGCGCCGTCACCAGCTGCTGCCACGCGTGCTGGTCGCCCGCCATGCACTGCCGCACCAGCCGGCCGAGCGCCTCCTCCGTGGCTTGCTGTTCCGCAGTGCGCTGCAACATCGCCTCATGCCGGCCCATTGCGCCCGCGTGCGCCCCGGGCTGTGCGCCTGCCTTTGCAGGTGCGCGAACTGGGACTGTGGCCGGTGGCAAAAGTGTATCGCGGCTGGCCTTTGCCGGGGTGGGATCGGTCCGGTCGCGTCGAATGGGAATGGCAGCTTGCGCGCCTCGGCGAGTGCTCCCAGCCCGGGCGGTCTTCCCAGGCCGCGCATCTTTCGGCAGGAATCCGACAACCGGCATCGCCATCTGCAAAACGCTCATGGGATGCCTGTACGCAGGGCAGGCAGGGCCGGTTCCAGCTAATTCTCGGTGGGCTTTTCGATATGGTCGATCAGCAGCATCTTCACCGGGCCCTTCGCCTTCTCCACCTGCAGCCCAAGCTGTTCCTTGAGCGCAAGGTCCAGAGGCGGCGTCGGGTCGGTATCGTCCGCCTTTCGATCGCTATCGAAGCGACCGTGGTACTTCACTACGAAATCATAGTTGCCAGTCAGACCCGTTTTATCGATGACAGGCCTGCCGAACATGGAATTCAGGATGGAGACAAGGTCACTGACCGGGCAGGAGTGGCCCACCCAATCAAATCCATGCCCATCGTTCTCCTGGTGCAGCGGACGCTGCGTATAGCCACCGTTACCGCTCATCCATTCGCGTTCCGTCTTTGTCTGCTGCATCGACCCCGCGGGCAGCATCTTCGATCCGCCCTTCGCCAGGACAAGGTTGAAGACATCCCCTTCGCGCGTCTCCCAGTGTGCCTTCAGTCCGAAGCGATCGGCGAGCAGCGCCTGCAACATATGCTCTTGCTCGAGTCGCTGATCCTCTTTCGGCAATGCCGCCATCTTTGCGTCGGCATCGGCATCTCCTTTTGCCTCGATCACGAACACGGTCGGGAAGGGCCACTTCGGAGTTCCCATGATCTGCCATTCGTTGATTCCGTACGCATCGCTCAATATGCTTTCGATTCGCCAGTTCGTCAGTTGCAGGTGCGTCGTCTGCGGCGCAAATTGGCCGCTCATCGTGATACCCAGGCGTAAGTCCGCCTCCTTGTTTTCCCGGACCGAAGCCACATCGAACGTCATCGTCGGCACGTAGGTCGCGGTCGTCCCTGTAGCGGCCACGCCATCGCCGCTCGCCTGCGCGACAACAAACCCACTGTGAAACCCTAAGGCGGCCAGCATTCCTGCCAGCGCAAAATGCGTTCTCATCGGTTGCGCCCTCTGAGTTCGCAAGCAGGCTACCACGGCCGACACCCACCATCCATCGAGGATTTGCGACCACACCGTGCGCCGTTCGCGCTCTGACTGAATCTTCCCGGTTGCGCTATAGGCCCGGCGGCTGTATCGTAGTCCACAGGATGACAGCCAACTTCAGCAGCTTCGCGTTTACCTACCGCTACTGGCGCACAGTAGCGGACTCGCGGACCAGCGTCATCTGAAGCTTTCAGACTGATTCAGGAATCCCACGAGCCGCGACCATATCTGTCGCGGCTTTTGTTTTGCGCGTGATTCGGCGCTCGGGCCGACCACGCAAGGAGATACGAACGATGAGTACCACTACAGGAACCACCGCCGGACTCATCTCGGCCGCCAGCCCCACCCACGGTTCGCGTCCCGGCCGCTTTGGCGCCTACGGCGGCCGCTATGTTCCGGAGACACTGATGGCCGCGCTCGAAGAGCTGGAGCAGGCCTACGCTGCAGCCGACGCCGACCCCGCCTTCCACGCCGAGCTCGACAACCTGCTGCACCACTACTGCGGCCGGCCTACGCCGCTCTACTTCGCCAAGCGGTTGAGCGAGTCGCTCGGCGGCGCGAAGATCTACCTGAAGCGCGAAGACCTGCTGCACACCGGCGCGCACAAGATCAACAACGCGCTGGGCCAGGGTCTGCTCGCACGGCGCATGGGCAAGCAGCGCATCATCGCAGAAACCGGCGCGGGTCAGCACGGCGTCGCGACAGCCACGGTCTGCGCGCTCTTCGGCCAGGAATGCGTGATCTACATGGGCGAGGAGGACATGCGCCGGCAGGAGTTGAACGTCTTCCGGATGCGGTTGCTGGGCGCGGAGGTGCGCGGCGTCGGCTCGGGCTCGGCCACATTGAAGGACGCCATCAACGAGGCCATGCGCGATTGGGTCACTAACGTGCGTGACACTTACTACATCCTGGGCAGCGCGCTGGGCGCGCATCCGTACCCGACGATGGTGCGCAACTTCCATCGCGTCATCAGCCGCGAGGCGCGCGCGCAGATGCTGAAGCAGGAGGGCAAGCTGCCGGCGGCGATCGTTGCGTGCGTCGGTGGCGGATCAAATGCCATTGGCGCGTTTTATGAATTCATCCCTGACAAAAATGTCCGTCTCATCGGCGTCGAGGCCGGGGGCCGTGGCACCGCGCTGGGTGAACATGCTGCGCGCTTCCAGAAGTCCGGCGGCGGTCTTCCTGGTGTGTTGCAGGGCACCTATAGCTACGTGCTGCAGAACGACGCCGGCCAGGTGGCAACAACGCATTCGGTGAGCGCAGGGCTGGATTATGCGAGCGTCGGCCCGGAGCATGCGATGCTGCACGACTCCGGCCGCGCGGAGTACACCTCCGCCACTGACGCCGAAGCCCTCGCAGCCACACGCACGCTCGCGCACACCGAAGGCATCCTGCCGGCGCTGGAGAGCGCGCACGCGGTGGCCGAGGCCATCAAGCTGGCACCGAAGATGGCGAAGAGCGATGTGCTGATGGTGAACCTCTCCGGGCGAGGCGACAAGGACATGGGCATTCTGGCCAAGGAAATGGATCTGAGGGGCAGCGAGCCGGTAGGTCAGCGAGCTAGCGAGTCAGCGAAAGGCTAAGAACGAAATGGCAATCGAGTTCAAGAAGAAACCCGGCCTGGTCATCTATCTCACTGCGGGCGATCCCGATCTCGCCACGACGCGCGAGATCGCGCTGGCCGCCATTGACAACGGCGCGGACGTGATCGAGCTGGGCGTGCCCTTCAGCGATCCGCTGGCCGATGGTCCCGTGATCCAGCGGGCGAGCGAGAGGGCTGTTGCCCGCGGCGTGCGCTTGACGGATGTCCTCGGCGTCGCGCTAGAGCTGCGCGCGGCACGGCCTAACTGCGGCATCGTCATCTTCAGCTACCTCAATCCCGTGGTGCGCATGGGCATGAAGGACTTCTGCGCGGCGGCGAAGGAGGCCGGCGCGGACGGCGTGCTGCTCACCGACATGATCGTGGAAGAGGCGGAGGAGTATCTCGCCGAGATGAAAGCGAACGATCTCGCTCCCGTCTTCCTCGCTGCTCCCACTTCACCTGAAGAACGCCTGCGGGCAATTGCGCAGGCCAGCAGCGGATTCGTCTATGCCATCGCCCGAACCGGCATCACCGGGAAAATGACAGAGATTGTGCGAGAAACGGGGGACTTCGTTAAGCGCATTCGCCAATTCACAGACCTTCCGATTGCACTGGGTTTCGGCATATCGACCGCCGACCAGGTGCGCGCGGTGAATACCTTCGCCGATGCTGCCGTGGTGGGCAGCGCGCTGGTGGCGCTGGTGGAGAAGACACCCGCCGAGGACGCGCCGCGGGCCGTCGGTGAGTTTGTCGCGGGCCTCTTTCGGCATCCCGCGCAGTGAGGACACACATTATGATGGCGATGGTCTTCAACTCGAATCAGCAGGCACACCGGCGCAGGCGAAGGGAACAGCCATGGACATCTCCGACTGGAGAAGCAAGATCGACGAAATCGACGAGCAGATTGTGGCGCTCATCAGTCGCAGGGCCGAAGCGGCACAGGCTATCGGCGAACTCAAGAAGCAGTCCGCGCTGCCGGTCTATGAACCGAACCGCGAGCAGGCGGTCTTCAATCATGTGAAGTCCGTCAACCGTGGGCCGTTGGCCGACGCCGAGATGCAGCACGTGTATGAACGCATCATCGATGTGATGCGCACGCTGCAGCGGCGCGACAGCTAATCAAAATTTGCAACCGAATGAGTTGCATAAAGAAGAAAGAGAATACCAATGATCGTCGCAATGCAGGAGACCGCAACCGAGGAGCACATCCAGGCCGTCATCGAACGCATGGTGGAACTGGGCTTCAACGTGCACCGAACGACCGGCGCACAACAAACGATCCTTGCCGGCGTGGGCGCGCCCGCACACTTTGATGTCGTAGAGTTCAAGGTGCTGGCCGGCGTGCATGACGCCTATCGCATCTCGTCGCCGTACAAGCTCGCCGGCCGCAGCTTCCGCCCTGAGGGCACAAAGATCAAGTTCAAGAACGGCGTCGTCGTGGGCGGCGAGGCTGTCGCCATCATGGCCGGCCCGTGCTCGGTTGAGTCGCGCGACCAGATTCTCGAGAGCGCCAAGCTCTCTGCCGCGGCGGGCGCGAAGTTCCTGCGCGGCGGCGCGTACAAGCCGCGCAGCTCGCCGTACAGTTTCCAGGGCATGGGCGTTGAGGGCCTGAAGCTGCTGCGTGAGGTGGGCGATTCGACCGGCCTGCTCGTCATCACCGAAGTCATGGAGATCTCGCAGATCGAGCCAATGATTCCGTATATTGACTGCTTCCAGGTGGGCGCGCGCAATATGCAGAACTTCAATCTGCTGCGCGAGCTGGGCCACGTGCGCACGCCGGTGCTGATGAAGCGCGGCATCTCCGCCACCATCGAAGAAGTCCTGCTCTCAGCCGAGTACATCCTCTCCGGCGGCAACTACGACCTCATGCTCTGCGAGCGCGGCATCCGCACCTACGAGACCTACACGCGCAACACGATGGACATCTCCGCAATCCCCGTACTCAAGAAGCTCACACACCTGCCCGTCATGGCCGACCCCTCGCACGGCGTCGGCATCCGCGACCTGGTGCCGCCGATGGCGCTGGCTGCAGTAGCCGCGGGCGCGGACGGTCTGCTGATGGAGATGCACCCCAACCCGGACAAGGCCATGAGCGACGGCGCGCAGAGCCTCTATCCGCAGCAGCTTGCGGAGCTGGTTGCGCAACTGCGCAAGCTCGCCCCCGTGATCGGCAGAAGCATCGCGTAGACCGCAATCAACCTGTCATGCCGAGCGCGTTTGGCGCATCTTGCGCCAAACAAGTCGAGGGACCCGCAGTTATGCCGTAGACTTCCAGCAATGATCGAGCGCGTCTTCATCGCCGGCACGGGACTGATCGGAGCATCCGTCGGCCTTGCGCTGCGCGACGCCGGCTTCCGCGGCGGCATCGTCGGCACAGGACCGACCGAAGCAACGCTCGAAACCGCGCAGAAGATGGGCGCCATCGATCGCTGGGTGCCGCGAGCAAATGTGGACAGCGAAGCCGCAAAGGCTGATCTCGTCCTGCTCGCCGCGCCGGTGCTGGCCATTGAGGACTGGATGCAGCGGCTAGCTCCGGTGCTCAGTGAGCGCACGCTCGTGACGGATGTAGGCAGCACCAAGGCGCAGATCGCTGCGCTCGGCACGAAGCTGTACAACCAGCCCGGGCGCGCGCGCTTTCTGCCCGGACATCCCATGGCGGGCAAGGAGTCCGGCGGCGCCGCGCAGGCAGAGGCGTCGCTGTTTCGCGGAGCAATGTGGCTCTTCACGCCGCAGGCAGGCGTTGTGCCTTCCGAAATAGAAGTAGAGTGGCGCGCCTGGGTCACGAAGTTCGGCGCACGCACGATGGATCTTGACCCCGCACGGCACGACGAACTGGTCGCCTGGGTCAGCCATCTGCCGCAGATGCTGTCCACCGCACTGGCCGCGCTACTCGAAGAGACCTTTGCCGATGCTGCCGCGCGTGACCAGATCGCCGCCATCGGTGGCCGCGCCCTGCGCGAGACAACGCGGCTGGGTGCGAGCCCCTACAGCATGTGGCGCGACATCGCGCTGACGAACTCAGAACCTATCGCGGCGACGCTTCATGCGCTGGAGCAAAAGCTCGCGCACATCCGCGAGAACCTGCGCACGCCCGAACTGAAAGAAGAGTTCCGCCTGGCGAATGAGTTCCGAGTACATCGGGAATAGCGCCAAAAATCCCATGGAAGACGCTCGCGCAATCCGGATCGATAAGTGGCTGTGGGCGGCACGCTTCTTCAAGACGCGTGAGCTGGCCGCAAAAGCGTGCGATCAGGGCAAGGTGGAACTCGGAGGTAACCGCGCCAAGCCGGCGCGGGAGGTCCATGCCGGTCACCAACTCCGCATCGAGACGCCCGGCGCTATCTTCGAGGTGGAAGTACTCGGCATCGCGAAACAGCGCGGTTCAGCAGCGGTCGCACAGGCCCTCTACAAGGAAACCGAAGCCAGCGCCGAGGCGCGCCGCGCGGTTGCAGAAGAGAATCGCCTGCGCCGCCTGTATGAGCCTGCTCCCATTGCGCCGCCGCGACGGCCGTCGAAGCGCGACCGTCGATTGATCCATTCCTTCAGCGGCAGACGCTAGATCTGTTCTTGGTCGCGCGGTAGAGGGGACGCAGCGTAGGTAACACCTCGT
>DATNEM010000064.1:0-3563 GCA_035552995.1 Acidobacteriaceae bacterium
TCCGCCATATCCCGTCAAGCCGGAACCCCTGCCCGTCGCCAAGCCCGGCGACACGGCATAGAAAGTTGCAGTTGCTAGTTCTCAGTTCCGAGTCAGTTCGGGAGGCCTGGAGAGCTTGTGTCCGGCGAGCGTCCAACTGAGAACTGACAACTGACAACTTGAGAACTATCCTTAACCCATGCGCCGCATCTACCTCGACGCCAACGCCACCACACCGGTCATGCCCGAGGTGCTGGAGGCGATGCAGCCCTGGTTTGCCGCCGACTTCGGCAACGCCAGCTCCATCCATCAGCCCGGCCAGCGCGCTCGCGCCGCCGTGGACCGTGCCCGCGATCAGGTCGCCAGGCTACTCAACTGCCGCCCCGCCGAAATCGTCTTCACCTCCGGCGGCACCGAGAGCGACAACATGGCCCTCTTCGGAGTCCTGGGCCCCGGCGACCACCTCATCACCACCGCTATCGAGCACCACGCCGTCCTTCACACCGCCGAAGCGCTCGTCGAACGCGGCGTCGAAGTCACCTTCCTTCCGTGCACCACCGACGGCGTGGTCGAAGTTGCCGCCCTCGAAGCCTCGGTCAAACCCAATACGAAACTCGTCAGCGTGATGCTTGCCAATAACGAGACCGGCGTGATCCAGCCTGTGCGCGAACTCGCCGACTGCGCGCACGCCGCCGGCGCGCTCTTCCACACCGATGCGATTCAGGCCGCGGGCAAACTGCCCGTCGACGTGAAAGCCCTCGGCTGCGACCTGCTCTCCATCTCAGGACACAAGATGTACGCGCCTCAGGGAACGGGCGCGCTCTTCGTGCGCCGCAATGTGCGGCTCAAGCCAATGTTCTTCGGCGGCTTGCATGAGCGCGGTCGCCGCCCCGGCACCGAAAACGTCGCCGGCATCGTCGGTCTGGGCAGGGCCGCCGAACTCGCCCGCGAATGGCTGATAACCAATGGCCCCCACGAACTCACCGCCCTCCGCGACCGCCTCGAAAGCGGCATCCTCGCTGCCATCCCCGAAGCCGGCATCAACGGTGCGCCCACAAACGGAGAACCACCCCCCCGCGTTCCCAACACCAGCAACCTCTGGTTCGATGATGTGGAAGCCGAAGCCCTCGTCATCGCGCTCGACCTGAAAGGCCTTGCCATCTCCGGCGGTTCTGCCTGCCAGTCCGGCGCCACCGAACCCTCGCGTGTATTACGTGCCATGGGCCTGAGCGAGCCGCGCGCGCGAGGCAGCGTCCGCTTCTCGCTCAGCCGGATGAATACGCAAGATGAGGTGGATGCGGCGGTCCAATTGGTACCGGATGCCGTACGCCGCCTGCGCGAACTCGCCCCAAAGAAGCAAGTCGGCGCATTGGCAGGCTAATAGTCCGAAAGCAGCAAACGCGGCGGCGTCACGCCGCGGGGATCGCGCGCCACTCCGCCCAGCCTTATTGCCCGATATAGGTAGCGCGCAGGATATGTGTCGTCGCCGCCGCGATCACCAGCAGCGCAAGCAGCAGTGTGACCATGCCCGTTTCTTCTTCCGACATGCGGCTGAGCGTCAGGCCCAGTGCAACCAAAAAGCGCTCGATGATTTCGTTGATGTAATCCATTGGGTGAAGCTCCGTACGAGAGAGGTCCCGGAAGAAAGCTGTTCCAAAACGTTCAGGTGTTACAGGTACCAGGGCACGTCCACGACGATGATGCGCTGCTTGCCGCGCAGCAGCAGCAGGAGCTTCAGCAGCTGCACGCGTTGATTGTGCAGCAGGTTCTCCCACCAGTGGTTGACGACCAGTTCAGGCAGCAGCACGGTAATCTTGCGGTCCGGGTTCTGCTGTTCCATTTCGAGGATATAGTCCATCAGCGGCGAGATCACTAACCGGAAAGTGGAATGCAGGGTTATCAGTTCCGGTTCGGGCAAACCCTTCTCGCGTATGGGTTTCAGGACGTTTTCGTCCCAAACGTTGCACAGCGACTCCTCGCCGTCGTCGCAGTCCACGTTCAGGACCTTGATTTCCGTGGAGAGGAGCACCGCGAACCGCATCGCCTTCTCCGTCATCCGGTCCCACCGCGCCATGGGAAGGACCACCAGGGGCTGCAGCAGGTTCGAGAGGTTCAGCGGACCCGAGCGCACCATCACCTTCACGCGGTCGTAGTGCTGTTTCACGCCCACCATAATCAGGATCAGCCCCGGTACCAGCAGCGCCACCACCCAGGCGCCCGCCTTGAATTTCGTAATCAGCACAATGATTGTGGTGATCCCTGTGGCCACCGCGCCCACGCCGTTGATGGCCATCTTCCAGTAACGGCCCTTGGTATCCGCGCCCTCTTTGCGCCAGTGCTGCACCATTCCCGCCTGCGACAGCGTAAACGCCAGAAATGCGCCGATCGCGTACAGCGAAATGAGCCGTTCCGTCTCCCCGCCGAACATCACCAGAATCACAAACGTGAAGCCGGTCAGGGCATAGATGCCATGGGAGAACAGCAGCCGCCGCCCCCGGACCGTAAACACGTGCGGCAGGTAGTCGTTCATGGCGATTGTCCGTGCCAGCCGCGGGAACCCCGCAAAGGCCGTGTTAGCGCTCAGCGCCAGCGCCAGAAACACCGACCACATCGTCACGTGGTAGAAGTATCCGCGTCCGAACACCGCCGTCACCAGAAGGCTCAGCAAGCTCTGGTATCCGGGTCCCGGGTTCATGGCCATGATGTGGTACTTGGTCGTCAGCCATGCGGTCCCGTACAGCAGCACAATCAGCGTCCCGATGATCACCGTCAAACTGCGTTGCGCGTTCTGCACACGCGGCTCGCGGAAGGCCATCACCCCATTCGAGACCGCCTCCACGCCGGTCATCGCCGCGCAACCATTCGAGAAAGACTTCAGCAGCATCCAAATGCCGAGGTAGCTCACCATCGCAGGCGGAGCAGGCGGCAGTGGAGCTACGGGGACAGGATGCCCGCCTGTCGTGAACGCGCGAAAGACTCCCACGGCGATTGCCGCCAGCAGTGTGCCGACGAAGAGGAACGTCGGGATAATGAACGCCGCGCCCGTCTCTTTCGTGCCGCGCATATTCACCAGCGCGAGCAGCGCGAGAACCAGAATACAAAGCAGCAGCGTATGCGGTTGCAGCCATGGCTGGTCAGAAACCACCGCTTCAATCGCGACCGAGATTCCCACCGCCGCCGTCAGGATGTAATCCACCATCAAGGCCGCCGCTGCCAGCAGGCCCGCCCCGATGCCCAGATTCTCATTGGCAACCGTGTAGGAGCCGCCACCGCTCGGATAGGCGGCGATCGTCTGCCGGTAGCTGAGGAAGACGATCACCAGCAGGATCAGGATGGCGGAGATGATCGGCAGCAGGTGCTCCACGCCGCTGACACCCAGCGGGATCAGCAGCGCCAGGGCCGTCTCAGGGCCATAGGCGGCTGAAGTAAGAGCATCGAGCCCAAAAATGGGAATGCCGGCTGCTACTCCGATGTGCTCGGCACGTTCCTCACTGGTGGCAAGGGGTCTTCCAAATAACGAATCAGCAAAGGACATGGGGGCATTATCAGTAAATAACAAGAGTCGTCCAGACGCAAAATGATTT
>DATNEM010000065.1:0-16525 GCA_035552995.1 Acidobacteriaceae bacterium
GTCACGCGGATGCCGTTCATGATCGCCCGCTCCCCCGACGACCCATGTCCAACAATGCATGCGCCGCGGACACCGAGCAACGGCGCGCCGCCATACTCTGAATAGTCGAGCCGCTTCTTGAAGTCGTTGAACGCCCGTCGCGACAGCAGCGCGCCCACCTGCGACGTCACGGTCGACTTCAGCGCCTCGCGCAGAAGCGTCGACACCAGCTTGGCCGTTCCCTCGCACGTCTTGATCGCGACATTACCTACGAAGCCGTCGCAAACCGCAACGTCCACGCGCCCGTTGAAGAGATCGCGTCCCTCGACATTGCCGATGAACAGCAGCGCCGGATGCTGCTTGAGCAGCGGGAATGTATCGTGCGTGAGCGTGTTGCCTTTGGAGTCTTCTTCTCCGATAGAAAGCAGACCAACCCGGGGATGCCGGATGCCAAGAATGTTGCGCGCGTACATCTGACCCATCACCGCGAACTGGACGAGATTGTCGGGGTCGCTGTCCACGTTCGCACCGACATCCAATAGAAATGACGGCGACCCGGTGACCGTTGGAATGACCGTCGCCAGTGCTGGCCGGTGAACGCCGGCGAGCATGCCCAGCACCATCTTCGCCGTCGCCATGGCCGCGCCAGTGTTGCCGGCCGTAAAGAAGCCGCGCGCCGTACCGTCGCGGACCATCTTGAGGCCCACACGCATGGAGGAATCGCGCTTCGTGCGCACAGCCTGAGCAGCCTTGTCGTCCATCGAGATCCACTCGGAGGCGGGAACGATGTGGATTTCGGGCGCGCGGGTACCCGGGAGCCGATGCGCACGCATGGCCTTGTCGAGCGCAGGCTTCAGGATTTCGGGCGGACCGGTAAGGTGGACACGAACGTCGTAATGGCGGCAGGCAAGTACTGCTCCACGGACCTCAGGCTCCGGTGCCTTGTCGGAACCCATTCCGTCTACAACGATGTCGATCGGCATCGGGACGAGTGTACAGGAACAGGTTCAAAGTCCAAGGTAGGAGGTTCAAGGAAAAGCAACTTGCTCGTGAGGAAAGCTAGCTGGCTTCCTTCACCGCCAGCACGTCGCGGCCCTTGTAGAACCCGCACTTGCGGCATACGCGATGCGGCAGCTTGCGCTCGTGGCAGTTCGGGCACTCGGAGGTGACGGTGGGGGTCAGGAAGTCATGGCTGCGGCGCTTGGCGGTGCGCTGCTTGGAGTGGCGTCGCTTCGGATTCGGCATTGCAGTTCCCTTTCAAACAGGCCCGGCTCAGCATAATCCGGCACGGCCTTCAAACTTGGCTTACTTTTTCGCTGCGCCCGCCAGCCCTGCAAGCGCCTTCCACCGCGGATCGTGCTGCTCGGAGGAGTTGCAGTCGCAGGCTGCGAGGTTCAGGTTCTGGCCACAGCGTGGGCAAAGCCCCTTGCAGTCCGGCTGGCAGAGCGTGCGGCTGGGCAGGGACAAAAGCACCTGTTCGCGCACGACATCGTTCAGCTCAAGGCCGCTCTCCTCATAATAGCCGATTTCCGTCTCGTCGGCACTAATGGAATGCTCGCCGGGCGCGGCATCCACCGCCTGCGGCCGGAAGATCAGATCGAATTTGCCGCGCAGGGGCGTCGGAACCGGCTCAACGCAGCGGGCGCAGAGTTGGGTAAAGTCTCCATGCCAGTCCGCGCGCAGCCTAATGTCGGGCACCTGCTGCTTGTGGCCGCGGTGCTCGACGATCAGGTCCGCCCGCCCGCGAACAGGGAGTGGCCCCACCTGGGTCACGTCCGGAGCATAGTCCAGCGTGCCCGGGGCAATGGTTTCATCGAAGAGGAGCGGCTCTTTCTCAAGCTCAAGCGGGGTAATCAGCACAACTTAAGCGTAGGAGGATGGGGCAAAGAAATCAATGGCGGGCCTCGGAGATGCAGCCGGCCATTCGACCGAAGCCACATCCGCGGCTAGATTGGATCGAATAGCGAGGAGCTGTGAACGACGCACGCCGTCAAAAGCATATTGTCATTGCCACCATCGGCTCGCTGGGCGATCTTCATCCCTGCCTCTCATTGGGACAGGCGCTTGTGAAGCGCGGGCACGGCGTCACGATCGCTACCACCCCGCATTACAGAGACAAAGTAGAACGTTGCGGAATGTCCTTTCGCGCGATGCGCCCGGATTGGGACCCGACGGATGCAAGGATGATCCGCAGCTGTGAAGATATCAAGCGAGGTCTGGAGGTGCTTTACCGGCAGCTGCTGCTGCCCGAGTTGAAGCACACGTATCGTGATCTGCTTTCGGCCACGGAAGATGCTGACTTGTTGATCACAGGAGAGCTCGTATACGCATCTCCGCTGGTGGCCGAAAAGAGAGGACTGCCGTGGGTCTCTCTTATCCTTTCTCCGTTGTCGTTCTTCTCTTGCATCGATCCGTCATACACCGTGAACCTGCCTCCGCTCATACATCTCCGCAGGGCTGGCCCCGCGGCTTACAGAGCAGGCCTCAGCCTGGGCAAGGCGGCAACGAGGCACTGGTCAAAGCCTGTGCGCCAATTGCGCCGGCAGGAAGGACTGCCATGGCGAATGTCCGATCCGGTATTCAAGGACAAGTTCTCTCCCCATCTCGTGCTGGCACTCTTCTCGCGTTGGTTCGCTCCAAAGCAGCGTGACTGGCCCCAACAGACGCTTCAGCCTGGATTCCTCCATCAATCGAACTCGCCAGATGCTGAGTTAACTGACAGGTTGGACAGGTTTCTTTCAGCCGGAAGTCCTCCTCTTGTGTTTACACAGGGATCAACGGCGGTCCACAACCCGGGAGACTTCTATGAGACCAGCGCAGAGGCGGCAAAGCGACTGGAACGGCGCGCGTTACTGGTGGGAGCGAGCAGCAGCGAAAGGCAGACCGAGGATTTGTTGTGGGTGCCGTATATCCCTTACTCACACGTCTTCCCAAGAGCTGCGGTGATCGTCCACCAGGGCGGCTCTGGAACCACCGGAGATGCGCTGCGCGCCGGACGGCCCATGCTGGTAGTGCCCTATGGGTGGGACCAGCCTGACAATGCGATGAGGATCGAACGCCTGGGCACTGGACTGCACCTTCCGCGGAAGAGATACACCGTGGACGCAGCGACAGCCGCAATCAAGCGACTGCTGGATGAGCCGCAATTCGCCGCAATCAGCGCGGAGATTGGCTCTCGGGTAAGCGAAGAGGATGCGGTCAGTTCGGCATGTAACGCAATCGACGCGCTATTGATACGAAACACGTGTTGAGTCATCTGGACGATACATATGTCTCGCGAGCTTTATTTCTCTAAACGCTCTCACACGAGTCCTAAAGAGCGCAAAATGGTGGCAGACCGAATCTCCGAGGTGCGCGGGCTGCGATGAGAACCAATAGATTCAATCGAATTGCGTCCCAGATAAACCGCTACCGGGTCATCTCTCTTCTGATTCACATCAGCGCCTTCCTCACAATCGGACTGCTGCTGAGGCACATCCCACGATCGAAGCTCGCGATGGCTCCCGCCAGAAGTCAGGCTGTGCATCATCTTGTTCTCTCGCTGCCGGGCAGCGTTGAAACAGGATCGCCGAAGGCTCCGCCGAAAAATGTCGCCGAGATCAAAGCGAACGCCGTATTGCATTCACCGCCCCGGCCGTCGCATCCCGGCCGCCTGAGTGAGACGCCCCAGGTCGGCGAAGGAATCTCCGGCCGCAGCGCATGGGGCAAGGGCGAAATCACCATCGCATTCCCCAAGTTCTTTCCCCATCCGGCGCCGGATCTGTCCACGATGCGTCCGGGAACTGAAGGCGATGTCGTGCTCGACGCCCTCATCGACGAACAAGGCAAGATCAGTCAACTGACGCTGATGGCCGGCATCGGCCCTGCAATTGACCATGACGTAATCCAGACCGTGCGCCTGTGGACGTTCACTCCGGCCACGAAAGATGGCCTCCCCATCTCAAGCAAGCAGGAACTGCACTTCCACTTCAAAAGCTTTCATAGCGTTTAGAAGAAGACTGACCGCTCCTGCAAAATCAGGTCGCAATCACGCTGAGAACAGCCGTATCCCCGCAATTCCGCTCGCCCCGGCTTCGAGGCACGCAGCGCTGTTTTCCTTCGTGATGCCGCCCAGGACCAGCACCGGGATAGGCGCGGCCGCAGCGCAGGCGCGACGCAGAAGATCAAGGCCGGACCCTCCGGCCACAAGTTCATTGCCGACGCGCTTCTCAAAAACCGGGCCGAAGAGGATGAGGTCGGGGGCGGTCGCCGGGTTCGGCGCGAAGCAAAGGTCGTCTTCAGACTTGAGTCCGCGCGTGGCGATCACGTCGGCCAGCGTGTGGCAGGATAGGCTAACGGTTGGCAGCGGCAAACCCGCCTCCGTGTAGAGAGCGCGAACTTGTTCGGGAGTTAGTTCGCCGGGCGATGAAGTCAGGTGAACGCCGTCCGCGCGCACAGTGATCGCCACATCGGCCCGTGAGTTGATCAGCAGCTTCGGGCGGCGCGATCGGTTTTCGTCCCACCCCTTCGCGTCCCGACCCATTCGACTCGGCCTCCCGGCCTCGCTCAGGGCAGACTTATCGCGCGTGGATGGGGCACCCGAAGATTGTGTGTGCAGCACTTCGAGTATGCGCCGCGCCACCGCGGCCAGCGCTGCTGGCGGCAAGTCTTTCTCGCGTAGCTGCAGGTAGTCCACATCGCCACGCGCGGCAAGCCTCTCCGCCTGCTCAACCAATGCCTTCGCGCGACTCGCTTCGTCCACGCCAAACATTCGCCGATCCGTTATCGCATACCGCAGCATGAGAACAGTTTAGGCGGATGCAGTTTGCGCCTGCGCAGTCTGACACCTATCTCTGGCACTTTGGGCAGAAGTGCGTTCCTCGCCCTGCCAGCTCGATCCGCTTAATGGGCGTGCCGCACACGCGACATGGCTCGCCGGTGCGTTGATAGACCTTGTGACGCAACTGAAAGAAACCGCGCACACCATCCGCATCCACATAATCCGACACGGAGGAACCGCCCAGCTTGATCGCCTGCTTCAGCACCGCAACGAGTGCCGCCCGCAGTCTTTTTAGCTCATCGTGCGTGAGCCGCGCAGCCTGCCGCGTCGGCCAGATGCCCGCGCGAAACAGCGCCTCGTCGGCATAGATGTTGCCAACGCCGTGCAGCAGCGACTGGTTCAGCAACGCAGCCTTGATCGGCGTCTTCCGGCCGCGAAACAGGGCAACAAAATCCTCCAGTGAAATCGTCAGCGGCTCGCGGCCCGGCCCGGCATATCCAGCGTGTCTATCGTGAGTACGATCTGGGTGCCCCACATCTCGATTTTGAGATGTGGGAGTGCTGGCTCGATCGTTTTCCGGATGATGGATCGACAGCCTTCCAAACCTTCGCGGATCGACGAACCGCACCTCGCGCGCATCGTCCAGCGTCAGCACCGCATGGGTGTGCGGAGCAACCGGCATCTCCGGCGTGCATACCAGCAGCCTCCCCGTCATCCCGAGATGAATCAGGAATTCCGTCTGTTGCTTGTCCCGCAACACAGTCATCACAATGGTCTTGCCCACCCGCCGCACGCTCTCGATCTTCGCGCCGGTCAGCGCTGCCGCAATCTCCGTCTCCGGCGACTTGAACGTCTGCGGCTTGCCACTCGTCCATACCTGCACAATGCGCAGCCCACGCACCCGCGCGTTCACGCCATTGGCAACCGTTTCGACCTCAGGTAGTTCAGGCATGGGAGAGATGAAACAGGCGCTTGTCGTACGTGATGCGGCGCGCCCAGTCTACTTTGATGGCTGTGGCGCGGGGATGTAGTGGGTTGAACAAGTAGTTCCACGACTCCGGCGACGGAATCGAAGGCACACGCAGCAGCGGCGATTTGCGCGCGGCCAGCCAGGCATCTCCAATCGCCTGCGTCGTGGAAAGGTCGTCGGGATCGATCGCTGCCATTTGCTTCGCTGTAAATCGCTGAGCACGGAGATTTCCCGGAGCAGTGACTCGGAGCAGTTGAAAGGTATCGGGAAAAAACTCAACCGGCCCGCCGAGACTCGCGAGGTTTTCAACCAGCGCAACGGCAGGATGCTCGGCCAGATACACGATGCGCTTGCCCACGGCCGCCGTATGCCAGCGACCGCGCCGGACTTCGCCGCCAAGGCCTTCCAGGTCTGGAAACTCAGTGATGCGCCAAAGCACCATCAGCTGTAAACGCCGTGCGCAATGCCTTGGAGCATGGATTCCACGAAGTCCCCGCCCGCCGCAGTGTGCAGCATGCTCATCGGTGTGCGCCCATCGAGGCGGGTATTGGGATAGCGTAGCCAGCCCATCGCCTTCTCCGGATTGCCGAACACCTTCTCCGCCAGCCGGATGATGGAGGCGACGCGGATCGCCCTTTCGCTCTCCGCCGGCGTCAGCTTCTCTCCGCGCGCCTTGCGGTGCTTCAGCGTTCGCGGGGAGATGACGGTGTTGGCCATCTCGGTGAAGGTGAGGCCGCGCGCCTTAAGGAGTTCCAGATTCTTCGTGGGCAGGCCACGCTCCACAATCTCGGCAAGCGCGAAGTCGTCGGCGGGCGCAATGCCGATGTACTCCTTCAGGGTAGGTGTCCCGGTTGCCGCTGTTCCCATGGCAAAATCTCCTAAGGACATTATGCCACAGGCGTGGATGGCAGAATGTATCTCTAGGTCGCCAGCACTACGCTGAGAACGTCTTCTCCGTTTGAGTGGAATGTTTCATCGCTGGCTGGCGCCTGCAAGGAGCCCAACGGTTGGACCGAGTCATAGATCAGATGCTGGCTGCCATCCAGGTCTGTTGTGGCATATAAGAGTCGAGCTATAACCGCTTCTCCGTCCAACGGCGTAATCCGAACGCGGTGGTCTATTAGCGACTTAAGACCCTCGAACGCTTCAGAAGTCATAAGGACGGCTGCTCCGAGTTGGCAGTATAGAATGACTCATGGGCGTGGCTGGCGCGGCCGCCGCGGACCCATCCTTCCCGGAGCCATCCTTCAGTGAGTCAGCGTAAATCAGCAGTGATCCTAGGCGCCCAGTGGGGCGACGAGGGCAAGGGCAAGATCGTCGATGTGCTCAGCGAGAAGTTTCAGGTCGTCGCGCGCTACGCCGGCGGCCACAACGCCGGCCACACCGTCATCATCTCCGGCAAAAAGTTCGTCCTCCAGCTGATTCCCTGCGGCGTTCTCCGCCCGGAGTGCAAGGGCGTCATCGGCAACGGCGTCGTACTCGATCCCATGGCCTTCCTCAGCGAGGTGAAAAAGCTGCGCGACGCCGGCCTGCCCGTCGACGGCCAGCTCTTCGTGTCAAATCGCGCGCAGGTCATCCTGCCCTACCACCGCATGATCGAGCTCGCCGCCGAGAACGCCCCCGGCCGCACGAAGATCGGCACCACCAGCCGCGGCATCGGCCCCGCCTACGAGGACAAGATGCACCGCAGCGGGCTCCGCGTCGTTGACCTGCTCAACTCCGCACTGCTGCGCACGCACATCAACAACGCCTGCTATGAGAAGAACACCATCGCGCAAGCGCTCTTCGGCACCGAACCTCTCGATCCCAAGGCCATCTACGACGAATACGCCCGCGCCGCGGAACAGATCGCGCCCTTCGTCACCGATACCGCCGTGCTGCTGAATAACGCCATCAAGTCCGGCGACAAGGTGGTGTTCGAGGGCGCCCAAGGCGCGCTGCTCGATATCGACCACGGCACCTACCCCTTCGTCACCAGTTCCTCGGCCACCGCCGGTGGAGCGACGATCGGCACCGGCGTCGGTCCCACCTCCATCGGCACCGTAGTCGGCGTCACCAAGGCCTACGTCACCCGCGTCGGCGAAGGCCCTTTTCCCACCGAGATCCACGACGAATCCGCCACCCTCATCCGCGCCCGCGGCCAGGAGTACGGCGCCGTCACCGGTCGCCCGCGCCGTTGCGGCTGGCTCGATCTGCCACTGCTGCGCTACTCCAACATGATCAACGGTACCGAATGGCTCGTCGTCACCAAGATGGATGTACTCGACCAGTGCGCCGACATCCCCGTCTGCACCGGCTATAAGATCAACGGCAAGCAGACCGACGTCATCCCTGCCGACATCCGTGGCTTTGAGTCCATCCAGCCGATCTACACCAAACTCAAGGGCTGGAACACCTCCACCGAGGGCATCACCGACTACGACAAGCTGCCCAAGGCGGCGCAGGAATACCTCAAGTTCGTCGAGCGCGAGACCGGCGCGAAGATCGGCATGATCTCAACCGGCCCCGAACGCGACCAGACCATGCTGCTGCCCGAGTTTGCCAAGGCGCTGGAGGAGTAGGCGGGGGTTCGGAGCGCAGTGGCGGACTGGGTGCGAAAATGGCCGCTTTTGCTCGCTGGGTTGCTGGTTACGCCGATAGCCCTGGCGATCGCATTCGCATCGGCTGGTTTTGGGCACGGCAGTTATATATGGGCCAGAATTGTTCTTCCGTTCGCATCTCTTTGTACGCTGAATTCACATTTCAATAGCTTGCTCGTGCCGTTGTTTGCGATCTTGCAATACCCGATCTACGGCTATTTGTTCGATCGGTCCTCGCGAAAAGTGGCAGCAGGATGTGTCATCATCGCAATGCACGCCGCTATGGTGGCATGGTTGTTCTTCGGAACCACAGATTTCAGGTATTACATCAATCAGTGATTGGGAGTAACCATGATCAGCTTTACCGTGCGAATGAGATTCGACGAGAAGGACCGCCCTGCGATTGAGGAGATGCTGCGCCAGGTCACCCCGCTGTCGCGGCAGGAGCCAGGCTGTGTCACCTACATCCCTCACTTTGTTGAGGGCGAGCCGGCAACGGTGCTGATTTACGAGCAATACAGGGATGACGCCGCCCTGGACCATCACCGCAACTCGCCTCACTTCGCACAGTATGTCACCGGCGGACTCCTGCAACTGATGAAGGACCGAACTCGCGAGATGCTGCACGCGGTCGCGTAGGCCTTGGTGTCAATTATTTGTCCGCGCACGCTCGCCGCCTTCCACGAGGCGGACCCGGTAACAGTCCCAGCGTAACTTCGCACGACTTTCCTTTGACTGCCCGTGTCTAACCGGACTAGTATCCGGTACGGTCATGGCAGGGTTGGGTCGAAACTTCGCGCGTTTTGCGGGCTGCAAGAGAAAAGGCGGCGTATACTGGGCCGCGTCAACGGCGGTAGTCGCCGCACTACTGGGCATGCCCCTCGCGCCGGTTGCAGGCGCCCAGCATCCACAGCATCCCCACCCCCAGCACAAGGAAGACCTAAAGCATCAGGTAGAAAAGCTGGAGCAAAGCTGGCGCGCCGCGCAACTGAACAACGACGTGGATGCGATGGACAAGCTGCTCTCCGACGACTACGTGGGTATCACCATGAGCGGCCAGGTCGTCACCAAAATGCAGCAGCTCGACCGCATACGAAACCGTACTGCCAAGCTGACCAGGATTGATCTGGACGATGTGAAGGTCAAGCTCACTCCTCCCACAGCCATTGTCACCGGCCGGGCCGAGGTGGAAGGCACGAACGACGGCGAGCCTATCCACGGCACCTATCGCTACACACGTGTCTACATGCGCAGCCCCGGCGGAGCGTGGAAGATCACGAATGTGGAGGTGACCCGTGTCGGCGAGCCTGGAGCCGACCGGCGCGCACGCGGCGGTCAACCCTCGCCGGAAGCAGGCGGACCACCTGCCTCTGGCCCACGAAGACTCGCGAAGCAATAGCAGCATCCCGCCGGCGCTGGCTTAAAAATCGAGGCCGGATCGGTTCCCGGTCCAGCCATTGGAAATATGCGCCGAACTGGCGGCCTTATGCCGCGGTAGGGCGTACAGGTGCAGCCATGCGCTGCGGCGCTGGCGCCGAACGGACCGCCTTTGCCTTGGCAAATGGAGCTGTCAGATTCAAGGCCAGCAGGCGCCGATCCAGCGAACGTGTGCCGCCGGTCAAACCTGCGTCCTCAGGCTCCTTCGCCAGCGAGAACAGGCTCGCCGTGCGCAGTGTGGGCCGTAGCCTTGGAAACTGGAGTCTCTGGGTTACTGGAGTTACCGATGCACCGGGCTGTAAACGCAGCCCAGGCAAGGAGGCGTGGAGACGTGCAATATTGCTCGGGATCGTGGCCATCTGTCCCTCCTATGGAGTTGAAATCCTCGTTCAACCGTGACGGGAGTGAGATGATTCCTAACGTCGCTCCGTTGCTTGCTCTCACTCAAGAGTAACCCCCTTCGCGGTGGATATCTCCAGTAAATTTCGGTTACCGCCCGACACTGAAGTTCTCTTCGTTCCTCTTCCGACGGTATATGCAGCTCACCTCGGCCACGCAGCCCGCAGCTTCGTCCACGTGGTATCCAGCGCCTCGGGCAGAACTCGCGTATCCGCCGTGACGGTCATGAAGTTGGTGTCTCCCACCCAACGTGGCAGGGCATGCATGTGCACATGGGCGGCGATCCCCGCCCCGCCCGCCTCGCCCAGATTCAAACCAAAATTCATGCCTGCCGGTCGATAAACCGCCTGCACGGTCCGCTCCACCTGCTGCGCCATGGCAATCATCTCCTGCGCCTCCTCCGGATTCATCGCCGCAAGCGAATCCACGTGCCGATATGGAACCAGCAGCACATGCCCCGTCGAGTAAGGAAAGGCATTCAGGCACAGGTAGCAGGCCCGGCCACGGGCGACCAGGTGCACGGCGCGCTCTGCGTCATCCGCGGCCATTCCCTGCGCGATGGCATAATCGGCTGCCTCGATCAGATTGCAGAATACGCATCCGCCCGCAGGGTCGCCTGTGTCGGGAGCGCCTTCCGGATCGGGCCGCGGTCCCGGCCACGCAAGAGCATCCGGCACGCCCGGCCAGCGGGTCTGCTTCTGCCCCGTGATGTAGTCATAGCGCCACGGCGTCCACAGTCGTTCCATGCGCCGGAGTATATCTGGCTGCGTCCCTTCCATGCGCGCAAAGATAAATGCCGCCGGGGTTGCGATACGCAAAACCCGCGACTGGCGCGCTCTCCGAACACCCATGCCGCGCGAAATCCGTGCCGCACTGCGTTGACTCTGCCTCCGCGACGGGTATATTCTTTCTATAAGCCACTGCGTGTGGATCCAAGTGCAGCAGCTGTAAGTTTTTTCATCTCTGCCCTGCCGCGGCTGCAATGGGCGGAAGCCAGCGCGTCCCTTCTGGATGCCTGACTTTACCTCAATCGAGTGACGCAGGCGTGGAATGAAACTTGGGTCCGGAGTAACGCATCAATGACATCTGAAGTGTCCAATCCAACCGAGAGTAAACCCCTGAACACCGAACTGGAAACCCTGGCGCCCGAAGCGACAGCCGAGCAGTCTGAGCTGTCACACGAGATCAACCCCAACCCCGGCACCGTGGAGCATGTCTCCGCGTCCGCCGATGAACCCGACTACGACGCCGCCGATTTCGCCGCGGCGCTGGCCAGCTTCGATCGCGAGCAGGCCGCCGACACGGCCGCCGCGCAAACCCTGACTCAGGAAGAGGCCGTGATTACCGGCACGGTGGTCAAGGTAACGGACAAGCATGTCGTCGTGGACATCGGATTGAAGTCTGAGGGGCTGATCCCGATCGAGCAGGTCATCGACATCCATGGCGTTCCCAAGTTCAAGGCGGGCGACTCCGTGGAGGTTGTGGTCGAGCGCGAAGAGTCCGAAGGCGGCTACCTCGTCAGCCATGAGAAGGCCCTGCGCCACAAAATCTGGGACACCCTGGAAAAGGCCGTCGCGGAGAAGACGCCCGTAAAGGGTCTCGTCGTCAGCCGCGTCAAGGGCGGCCTCACCGTCGACATCGGCATCAAGGCGTTCCTGCCCGGCTCGCAGATCGAAATCCGCCCCGTGCGCAATCTGGACGGCTACATCGGCCAGGAGATCGAAGTCCGCGTCATCAAGCTGAACAAAAAGCGCGGCAACGTCGTCATCAGCCGCAAGGAAATCCTCGAAGAGGACCAGAACGCCAAGAAGTCCGTCACACTCTCCACGCTGGAAGAGGGCACCGTGCTCACAGGCACGGTCAAGAACCTCACCGACTACGGCGCGTTCGTCGATCTCGGTGGCCTGGATGGCCTCCTGCACATCACGGACATGAGCTGGGGCCGGCTGACGCACCCGCGCGATCTGGTGAACGTCGGCGATGAGATTCAGGTCAAAGTCCTCAAGTTTGACAAGGAGAAGCAACGCGTCTCCCTCGGCTTTAAGCAGCTGACGCCTGATCCATGGCTCGACGCCATTGAGCGCTACCCCATCGGCGCACACGTGCGCGGGCGCATCCTCTCCGTTACCGACTACGGCGCGTTCGTCGAGCTCGAACAAGGCATCGAGGGTCTGGTCCATGTCTCGGAGATGACGTGGTCCAAGCGCATGAAGCACCCCTCGAAGATGGTGAAGCCGGGCGATGAAGTCGAGACCATCATCCTGAACGTGAACCCGAACGACCGCCGCATCTCCCTCGGCATGAAGCAGCTCCAGGACAACCCGTGGGAGCAGCTGGAGGACAAGTACCCCACCGGCGCGATCGTGGAAGGCCGCGTGCGCAACCTTACGGACTTCGGTGCCTTCATCGAGATTGAAGATGGCATCGACGGCCTGGTGCACGTCTCCAACCTCAGCTGGACCAAGCGCATCAAGCACCCCTCCGAGGTGCTCAAGAAGGGCGAAAAGGTTCGCGCAGTGGTCCTCGGCGTGGAACCGGAGAACCGCCGCCTCTCCCTCGGCGTCAAGCAGCTGCAACCCGATGTCTGGGAGACGTTCTTCGCGCAGCATCGCGTCGGCGACGTCGTCAAAGGCAAGGTTCTGCGCTCTGCGCAGTTTGGGACATTCGTTGAGATCGCCGAGGGCGTCGAAGGACTTTGCCACGTTTCCGAGGCCGTCGACCAGCACGGTGTGCCCGTCAAACTGGAGCTGGACTCCGAACACGAGTTCAAAATCGTCAAGATGAACCAGGACGAGAAGAAAGTCGGTCTCAGCATCCGCGCAGTCGGTGAGGAAGCCAGCCGCGCCGAGGTGGAGAGCTACAAGGAACGCGCCCACGAGAAGGAGCACAAGAGTTCTTCATCCTCCTCCAGCAGCACCACACTGGGCGATCTCATCAACTGGAAGCGGTCGGAGTCTGAGCGCGACTAAGCATCCATCCCGCAGAAAGTGAAAGGCCCTCTCTTCGGAGAGGGCCTTTTCGCATCAACCCGAATTCAGCAGACGAATTGCCACGCTTGGTTCAACCCGGTCCTGAAACCGTATTGCAAGGTCAAGCGCCGAAGGCGCGATCTATACCAGCCCAGGGCGAAGCCCTGGGTTGGCTCGCCGGATAAGAGTCCCGAGGGCTGAAAGCCCGATCCATAACAAGCCCAAGCAGTCCAACTTGGCGGACCAGACCCCTGCTCAGATTGCCGTGGAAGCAGTGCGCCGTATCGGAGTCGGGAAGTCCGTAACTTTAGGTGCGGGTGCGCCTGCCGGAGCCGGCATCTTTGCGGAAGCACGCCGCATGACTTCAAGTTCAGCCGGCGCAAAGACCTCCGGTGGAATGCCGCCAACCGCCACGAAACCGGGTTCGTCGCCCAGAGCCTGTGAGATCTGGTTCCAGCGCAGGAAGGGCGATGTCGTCGGCAGCACAATCATGCGGCGCCTGGGTTCGGGCAACGCAAAATAAGTGGTCCACATCGCCAGAATGGCGCATACGACGATGCCGTTGATGACACTGTAGGCTGTCGCCATACTCGGATGAAAAGCCAGCCATGCCGATTGCACCAGGTCATTGGTGGACATCATGCCAAGCCCCAGCCCAACACCAAAAATGCGGCTGCCGTACGAAAGGCCCATGGGCCGAATGGCAAAACAGACGAACAGCAGCAGGCAGAGCGTAAGGATGCTCTGGGTGCGCTGCAGCTGTGAGATCGCCGTGATCGCGAAGCTGTCCGTGGAGTTTGGGGTGAACGCGTTGCCGAGCGCAACGGCCACAGAAATGCCGGCCGCCCACTTGAACACCAGCATACCCAGCGTCTGCAGGCCCTTGAGCGGTGCCATCGCCAGGCGGAAAACGCCGTAGACGATCATCAGCATGACTACCGACTCGACGGCCGCAGTCGTCCAGTACGTGCACGCATAGTAGTTGTAAGCAACAAGGCGCCCAACCACGTGCGGAAGAAACTTATGGATTCCCGTCAACAGGAGATCTGACCCTGCCCGCACGGCAAGAAAAATCCCGAGCCACGAGTAGTCCTTCCACTGCTTCCTTGCAACGATCAGCACAAGCGCGATCACGCAAAGCGCGACCTCGAGATAGCTGAGAGCGCCGAGGATGGATACCGACAACAAGCGCAGAAACCCCCTGAACGAGTTGAGGATACCTCATCCAAGGGGTTCGTCAATCTTTTTCTGTGGCCAGACGGCCTACAACTTTCCTACCACTGGTCGATGCCGCAGCCGTCCGGGGTGTTCAGAGGGCAACGGGGAACCGGCATGGCGCTGGTCTTCGCAGCGGCAACAGTCGCCTTGGCCGAGGCATGGGTGGAGGTTGCGGTGGTGGCGACAAAGCCAGTGAGGGCCAGGGCGATAACAAAGCTGCGGACAATGGTCTTCATAGTGGGACTCCCTTTGGAACTGCTCAACCGGGACTAACCGGAGAATTTCTCTGGACTCGCCAGATGGAACGAATGTAGGGTCTGTAACCTGGGAAGTCTACATAAAACACTTACATATCGTCAAAGGATACATTGATGATTACCGAGGTAACATTCAGCCCTCGCGACCATCGTTTTTGGCTGATTTTCGTAACCCCCGGTTTTACACAGACCCTTTCGCGCTCCTCGTCTCACCTCCCCGAAAGCGGCTTCCTGGGCTGCTGGAAGGCGCAAACTACGACCTTTGGGGGATGCCTCGTGTTGCGCTCCAAGCCACCCGAACCGGTTACTTCCCCTTTATCTTCTGCAACTTTGGTGGAATCAAGCGCTTTGTTGATATTGCGAAATTTCGTCATCCCTCGAAGCCGAGATTGCCCTCTGTGACGCCGTCCCATCATTCACCGGGCTGTAATCCCGTTTCCCTTGCCTTACCATGGCCGCAGGATCTCTCCTCATGCCCGCGACTCCCCCGCAGCTGCCCCTGATGCCCCGGATTGCACGCACCGCCTTCATAGCCGCCCTGGCTGCCCTGTCTCTGGGATGTCCTGGCGTCGCAAACGCCCTTGCCCAGGACGCTCCGCCTGTCTTTGTCGTGCGCGCGCATTCTGCGCACCTGGGCCCCGAGGGCGGCTATCTCAAGGACCGCGGCGGTTCCCGCGTGATCGTCTTCGTCCACGGCTTTTCCAGCGGGCCGGACGCCGACTTCCGCTGCGATGACGACCACAACTGGCCGGAGATGATCGCCGGCGATCGCGATCCTCTTCTCTCCTCCACCGACGTTTACGTGCTTGGCTACCCGGATCCGCCTCGGCGCGGCAAGACCGCCGTTGCCGCGCTCGAAACCTCGCTCGTCGATCGCATGGCAGCCGCTGGGATCTTCAGCCGCCACCAGGATGTGGTGTTTGTCGCGCACGCCATGGGCGGCTTGCTGATCCAGCAGGTCCTCGAACAGAACGCCCGGGCGGACTGGATCCGCAAAATACGCGCGGTCTTCCTCCTCGGCACCCCGCGCGGAACCTCAAAGCTCGCCGGCTTTGGCAAGTACATCGATGCCGATCCGCGCCTGAAGGAGATGGAGGGCAACGGCAACAACTTCATCCTCCACCCCGAGGCGCCCCTCTGGACCGGCGTCCCTCACCACTGCGCGTATGAGACTGTCTCCGATGACGGCTTCAGTTCGGTCGACTACGAACGCAACACCCGCGGCTGCACGGACCGGCGGGCCATCCCGGCCAACCGTGCCAGTATCGCGAAGCCCTGCCAGGTCAGCGATCCAACCTACACCTATCTCGAAGACAAGCTCCACGCGCTATTTCCTTCCCGCTGACGGCGCTCCCCGTCGCGACGGGCCGCGTAGGTGCCATAGAGCCCTGCGGACAATCTGCCGTCCCCTGAAAATTGACATATTCCTCACAACCGCGCGCCATGTCTCGCCGTCCTACTGCGAACGAATCAGCCCGCCTCACCCGCTCACTACGAAGGAGACGCGCCATGCAAACCGTCCGCAATCTCACTCTCGAAGACTTCTACTTCCTGAACCAGCAGCACTCCGCCGCCGCATCCGCCGATGAGGACGAGGCGGAGGAGGATGACGACGAACTTGAGGACGAGGACGAGGACGAAGACGAGGACAGCGAAGGCGACGAAGAAGATGACGCGCTGGTCGTCGAGGGCGAAGACGACGACGAGGAAGATGAGGATGACGACGAGGAAGCCGGGGAAGACGAGCAGGACAACGTGGATGACACCGACGCCGAAGCCCGCTCCGCATCCGGCCGCAGGTTGAAGATCAGTAGCCCGCCTCGCCGACGACGTTCTCCAGCCTCTCGCCGGCCACGTATCGTCGCACCTGCGCGGCGGCAAAGCGGAACGCGCGGTAGATAAACTCCGGCGTCGACCCGCCGATGTGCGGCGTGATCAGGCAGTTCGGCGCGCTCCAC
>DATNEM010000066.1:0-11970 GCA_035552995.1 Acidobacteriaceae bacterium
AGCCCGCTGCCGCCCCGGCTGCTGCCCCAACCTGGAGCGTCGGGCCGGTCGACTTCTCTGGCTTTGTCGACGGTTATTACAGCTACAACGCCAACCGGCCAGGGCAAAACTCCGCACTTGGTCAGATCAACCAACTGTATAACTTCGACGATCAGACGGACCAGTTCAGCCTCGAAGCCGCGAAGCTGACACTGAACCACGATCCCGACCCAATCGGCGCGCATGTGGACATCATGTTCGGCCGCACCAATGCCTTCCTGCATGGCGCCGATTCGCCGACGGCAAACTACATCGAGCAGGCCTATCTCTCCGTGAAGCCGCCGAAAGCAAAGGGCTTTGAGCTGGACTTCGGCCAGTTCGTCACATCCGCCGGCGCAGAGGTCATTGAAACGATGACCAACTACAACTATTCGCATGGCATTCTGTTCGGCTACGCAATTCCCTACTACCACTTCGGCATGCGCACATCGATGCCAGTGACCAAAGCGTGGACGATCGGCTACCAGGCTGTGAACGGCTGGAACAACGACACGGACAGCAACGGCGGCGTCACGCATGGCTTTACCAGCGCCATCGTGAAGCCGAAGGCCAGCTGGTACGTGAATATCTACACCGGGCCGGAGAACTTCAACACACAGAAGGGTTATCGCAACCTGATCGACACCACGGTGACACTGACGCCGACCTCGAAGTTCAGCTGGCTTGTGAACTATGACTACGGCCAAAACAAATTCGCGGCCTACAGCCAGAACACCGGCTCAGGAATCACTCACTTCGCGGAAAGTTCGCCTCACTGGCAGGGCGTAGCGACTGCCGCGCGCGGCCAGGTCACCGGCAACGCTGCATTCGCCTTCCGCTATGAATACTTCGCCGACAACCAGGGCTTTTCTACTGGAAACCGGCAGAAGCTGAACGAAGTGACGGCCACCTATGAATACAAGTGGCCAGCCGGCTTGCTGATGCGCGCTGAGTATCGGCGCGACTGGTCCAACATCGCTTTCTTTGACAAGGGCGATCTGAACACGGTGAAGGCACAGTCGACTGCGACCATCGGCTTCATCGCATTCTTCGGTCCGAAACGGTAACACGCTCTCCAGGATGGCGCCATCGGCATGTCGGTGGCGCCCCCTGAGAGAAAAAGCCCGAAGTGAGAGCCAATACTCACGCGGGCCTGATGCAAAAGGTTCAAGAAATCCATACCACAACCAGGAGACTGTTCATGGCAGATCAGAATTCCGCTCCACAAATGCAGGCCACGCTCGGCCTGACAGGCTTGACAAGCAATGCGATGGCCCTGATTGCACCGGGCGCCTTTCTATGGCTGACCTTCTACCTTCAAGCCACCACCGGCAACACATCTCCGTCCATGTGGATCGGAATTCTTGCTGCGTTAGTGCTGTGTCTTGCCACCGCTGTCTCCTATGCAGAAATATCGAAGCTTTATCCCGGCACTGGTTCGAGCTACTACTACGCAGAACAGGCAATGCTTTCCAAGGATGCCGCCTTCAAATATGCGCGCCTCTCGAAGTTCATCGTAGGATGGGGCTCCCACCTCTACTACTGGGTCTATCCGGGTGTCATGGTCGGTGTCACCGGTGTTTTCGTCGGGTATGTGGTCGGCTTCCTGTGGCCGAACTTCATGAGTGCTTCCAATCCCGGTCCGATCTTCATGGCGCTTGTGGCAATTGTCTTCACCTTCATGGTTACCTGGATTGCACAGCGCGGCGCAAACGCGTCGACAGCGGTGAACCTGGCCATCAACGTGGTGCAGATCTCCGCACTCGTTCTGTTCAGCATCCTGGCGATCGGATACCGCGTGAACCATCCTCAAGGCGCCAAGGCGTTGAACTACGACGCCACCACGCAGCAGACATTCACCTATAACTTCGCTACAAAGCCTGACGGCACCGTCATTCGCGATGCCAGCAACAACCCACAGCCGCAGTTGGACGCGGCCGGAAAACCAGTTCCCTTCACGATCGACTACACCGCATACGACGCAACCGGTAGGTTCCAGGCGCATCCCAACGCGAAGTCGGTCATCTCCATGCACAACTTCGGCTGGATGATGGGCCAGGCAATGGTGGCCATCCTGATCCTGGTCGGATTCGAGTCGGTCACTTCGATGGGAGGGGAGGCGCGCAACGCCAAGCGAGACATCCCCCTGGCGGTCATCTTCTCACTGCTCATTCAGGGCTTGATCTGTTATCTCTTTGAGTACTTCGCCGCGAATTACTTCCTCAACTCCGGGTATACGATGCAAAGCGCGACCGGGTCGGCTGCGCCAATCGGCGACATGATGATCATCGTCGGTGATGCGCTGCTGGGACCGGGCCATGGTAAGTACTTCATGATGGCGGAGGCGGTCACCGTGTTCCTCGCGCTGATTGGCACCACGCTGGCCTGTATGAATACCGCGGCCCGTGTGACCTATGCCATGGGCAAGGATGACGAGGCTCCGGAGCACTTCGGCATGTTGCACTCCAAGACGCTCTCGCCCCATCGGGCGCTCCGCACGCTGTCGTTCATTACGGCCGTGATTGGGGTTATCGCGGTTTCAGTCGTCTTCGGCAACGGAGCGGCTCCCACCGATGCGACGATTGCGGCGTTGCCCCATGGACTCCTCTCCAGCACCGGGTATCTCTCGCATGACACGCTCGCCAAACTGCCCAATTCGCTGTTGATGATCACCTTGGTTTCAAACTTTGGGACGTTCATCCTCTACGCATTGAGCTGCGTACTGTGTCTCGTCGCATACCACAACCGTCCGGACCACAGCCTCCTGAAGCACAAGCTCATCCCGGGATTCGGCCTGCTGGCGAATCTCGGCTGTATGGCAGCTTACCTGGCCCTTCCCTTCTTCGGGATAGGCACCAAGCTGGAACCTTACGGGGCCGTCGCAATCGCCTGCCTATGGGGCGCATACGGGGCCTTTTACTTCCTCAAGTCCTCCAAAGCAAAAGGCAAGGCTGTACTGCTGACCAAGGCGCAGGCATAAACCGGCTGCCGAAGATAAATATGCTTTCGGCAGCTTAGCTGCATTGGAAATTTCGCCCCTTCGGAGCGCCGGAGGGGCGGTTTTCCTTCCACCCGCGGCCTAAGGCGGCCCATTGAGCAGAAGCTGAAAGGCAATTGGAAGATCCATGCTGGACGTAGTCTTCGGACAGGCAACCGACGCGGGCAAAGTTCGCCCACACAATGAAGACTCCATGTCGTCCTTTTTGCCCAGATCCCGGCAGGAATCGCGCTCGCGCGGCTGGCTGTTTGCGGTGGCGGACGGCGTCGGCGGCCAGGACTTTGGTGAGGTGGCTTCGGCGCGCGCGGTGAAGGTGATCACCGAGGGGTTCGCTCAATCGGCGGAGAACACATCGTTGGCGACAATGCTGCCGCGTCTGATTCAAATGGCCAACTCATCCGTGCACGATGAAGGCTTGGACCCGGGCCGTCGTGGGCACCACATGGCTACAACCATCGTTACCTGCGCGATGCGGCATGATCAGGCGGTAATTGCGTATGTGGGCGATTCGCGCTGCTATCAGGTCCGCGACGGCAAGGCAACGCAACTGACGCGCGATCACACCTGGGTTCAGGAGCAGCGCAAGCTGGGCCTGATTACCGCAGCTGAAGCCGAACAGTCGGAAAAGCGGCATGTCCTGACACGTTCACTGGGCCCTGACCTGTTCGTTACAGTGGATACAACCACGGCTGGACTCAAGCCTGGCGATACTCTGGTCCTCTGTAGCGATGGACTCTATGGCGCGATGTATCCGGAAGACATTGCCCGGCTGGTGTCGCAGGATAAATCCGCTGAACACATTGCGAAAGAGCTCGTGGCCTATGCCATCGAAGTCGATGGCTCGGACAATGCGACGGCGCAGGTGATTCAGGTGAAGTCAGTCGAGGCTATGGGAATGTATCGCGGACGGCTCTATCCATTGCCCACGCGGGTGTAGCGACGGCGATGGTTTTCATGATCCGTTGATCTTGCGGCTACGATTCGTGCAGGCATAGCGGCCGCCGTGGGCAGGTGTACACGCCTGCATTCTCTGTCTGCAGCATAACTACACGGTGCAGCTGATCTTCGGCATCCAGGCCTGCGGAGGACTGGCAGACGCAGGCGCTTCAAGCGCTGGCGGTGGCAGTTACTATCCGAATGGGTGAGCCGTGCCTTGGGCGCGTCGCAGGCCGGGAGGAAGCTAGTCCGCATCGCCGAACACATCGTGTTGTCGATAAACTTTCCGGACATTCGCCATGGCCCCTTAGGCTATGGCGGACGCAATTCTGTGCGATCACATCGCTTACAAGCCCGAAAACGGAGCCAAACCAAATGACCTGCAAACCCGAAGTGCTGAAGAGCGTTCCCCTGTTTTCCATGCTGGACGACGAGGAGACCGCAGTATTGGCGACACAGGTGGAGATGAAGACCTTTGCGCCCCGCCAGCGCATCTACAAGGCCGGCGAGTCAAGCATGCAGGCATATGTGCTCGTGTCTGGGCAGGTCCGCGTCACAACCGTGGATCAGGATCAGCAGGAAGTAGTCGTCGACGTGCCGGCCCCGGGGGATTTTTTTGGCTTCGCCTCGATGCTCGAGCAGACCCCGCATCAGACGACCGCAGTGGCTCTGGAGGAATCCGTATGCCTAGAGGTTTCGCGTGACGATATCCAGGTCCTGCTCGAGCGAAAACCGCACGCCGGCATGGACCTGCTGACGACGTTGGGGCGGCAGTTCCATGCTGCGCACCAGCTAGTGAGACTACGAGCGACGCGAAACGCGAACGAGATCATCGAGCAGGAAGCAACGACGGGAGAACGCATGGCGGACGCAGTGGCCAGTTTTGGAGGATCATGGAAATTCATCATCCTCTTTTCCGTCATATTGACCGTCTACACCAGCTTGAACGTGTTGCTCAGCAAGAAGGCCTGGGACCCCTATCCGTTCATCCTGCTGAATCTTTTTCTTTCCATGCTGGCGGCGATTCAGGCGCCGGTGATCATGATGAGCCAGAATCGGCAGGACACGAAAGACCGCTTGAGAGGCGAGTTGGACTTTGAAGTGAACCGCCGCGCGGAATCCGAAATCCAGGGGCTTTCCCGCAAGCTTAACCTGCTGGATGAAAAGATTGACGACGTCATGGAGGCGATGCGACAGAAGCAATCGATAGGCACTGAAATGGAAAAACGCTGAGTGAAGCACCGCGATTTATCGCCGCAAATTGCTATTTGACGGGCCGTTGCGAGATACTTCCTTCTACAGGGCGGGAGTAGTTCAGTGGTAGAACGTCAGCTTCCCAAGCTGAATGTCGCCGGTTCGATCCCGGTCTCCCGCTCCAAGTTCTTCTGCCATTTCGTCCATTCGCGATTTCACCCCGCTACAACATTTTTGTCTCACACTGAATCTAATTTTGCAAAGTACTCCCTACAGGCGGGTCCACCGCTGTGCGATTTGGAGGAGCTGAGGACATGGATTCCCAGGGACGGAGCGGCACCGCTTTTCTCTGCTTATCCCCGATCTCGAAGTAGCTACGCGCGAAGCGGCTTGTCGCAACCGCCGTTCCCACGATCAAGCGTCTCCAGTTGGTCTAACGAGGTCCGAGGCTCGCGGTGTTCTGCTGGCCTTTGTTGGTGCGATCCACCAGAGCAAGCGCCTCGGGTAGATAGCTAACAGCCTTGATGATCTCCGGATCGGATTCCGCGCGAATCCTCAAGCCTTCCAACTGGCCGAACTGCGATGTGAAGAGCTCGGCTTTGATGTTGGACTTGATCCAGTCCTGCGACGCGGCGATGTCGGCATCGGTGTACTCAATGTTGTTCGCACGCAGAAAATCTTTGAACTGCTGCATGACGGCGTCATCCACGGCGAAATCGCGCCCGATAGTATGCGATGTCAGATAGTGCTTGTCGAAAGTCCCGATGCCGGAGCTGACGAAGACATAGTGTTGCAGCAACGAAATCTGGAAGCGATTCAGGTCCGGCACGTTGATCTTCTCGTCCGGCGTAATGCCGCCGCCACCATAGACAGTGCGACCGGAGTCCGTCAGCTTGACCTCGGTGTTGGATTTGTCTGCCTTCTTCGCATCATCCCGCACGTAGTAGTAGTCATAGAGCGAAACTCCGTTATAGTCACGCTGAATGAGGCGCCCTGACGGGGTGTAGTAGTGGTACGTGGTCAAGGCCAGGCCGGTGTCTTCGGAGATAGGGAATACCGTCTGCACAAGCCCCTTGCCGAAGGTGGTTTCGCCGACGATGAGTGCGCGGTCATGGTCCTGCAGAGCGCCGGAGACAATTTCCGCTGCCGAAGCCGTGTTGCGATTGACGACCACGACAATGGGAAACTTGGTCGAACCTTCCTCGCCGCGCGAGGCGGTATAAACCTGATCGTGGAAAGCGCGGCCATGCTGCGACACCACCACCTGTCCCTTCTGCAGGAACTTGTCTGAGACGTTGACAGCTTCATTCAACAACCCGCCGGGGTTGCCGCGCAGGTCAACGATCAGGCCATGAAGGTTTCCATCGGCCGCATGGAACTTCTGGAGCGCCTCCCCCACCTCACGGCTCGTAGTCTCCATAAATTGCGTGATATGGATATAGCCGATGCCCGGCTTGATCTCGAAGGCGACATCGACGGAGTAGCGCGGAATCTCATCGCGCACAAGATCGAACGTCATCGGCTGTTCGCGACCTTCGCGTGCCATGGTGACGTTCACGTGCGTACCCTTGGGTCCCTTCAGTAGACCCGCAACTGCGGTCGAATCCAGGCCCTCGGCCGACTTGCCATCGATCGAAAGAATCGCGTCGCCAGGCTTGATGCCTGCCTTGTAGGCCGGCGTACCCTCGAACGGATACAGGACAACCACGTGCATCGTGCCATTCTTGTCCGGCTGGGGCTGGATGGACATGCCCACCCCGTAGTACTTGCCGTGCTGGTCCTCGCGCATCTGCGCAAAAGCCTTGGGATCGTAGAAGTTCGAATGCGGGTCGAGCACATGCAACATGCCCGGGATGGCGCCGTCGTAGATCGCCTTGTCGACCATGTCGTTGTCGAGGTGCTCGGCATAGTTCTGCTCGACGATGTTGTAGACATCGGTGAACTGGTGCAGAGAGTCGCGCAGCGTGGATTCATCGGACGCCGACTGGGCGGCCACCTTGCCGCCGACCAGCGAACCGATCAGGGCGCAGCTTCCGAGAAAGAGGGTGAGAGAAAAAAGTGCGCGCCGGGTGCGGGAGGCCATCGGTATGGGTACCTCGGAAGATCGAAAACTGCGGGTCGCGGATTGCGGGGTCAGGGCCGACTCCCTCGAACATTGGACGCGCGCCGCGAGGCTTATGTGAGCCATCCGGCGGACAACAAACCCTCTTCCGGGGCCCACCGCTACAGTCTAGCAGGGAGTGTCAAGCCGAGGGGTGGCGGGAAGCGTTCGGGGCCAGCCGGCTTGACCCCATTGGTAGACGGGCGCTGCGACGGATAGAATAAGACGGATCGGCTATCGGGCTGCGCACGGCATAAGTCCAACAAGTGCGGAGCAAGGGCGACGGCAGCAACATTCGCGGCAGACCGGAACCGGCGGTGAAGGGGACTTTTTTGAAATTGAAGATCAGCAGTTGGATGGAGCGGATTCCCGCGCTGGATGGTGTGGGCAGCGGTTGGGCGCGGTACCCTCGCGTGGGAATTGCGGGCGTTTTGATCGGCGCAGCGTGGCTGGCGGCAGGCGTGGCTGCCAAGGCGCAGATTGCGGTGCCAAAGTATCAAGGCCCGGGACAGGCGCCCGTGCAGCAGCACGTGGACTTGCCCAGGCCGCAGGCTACGACTCCGGATGGGACCGTCGTCGAGTTCCCTATCGCCCGCGTCAATGACCAGATCATCGACAACAGTGACTACCAGCGTGCGCTCGAGCAGCTGAATGAAGAAGGCCAACAGGCCGGCGCCAGCCAGGCCGACCTCGATCAGCGCCGCAAGGACCTGCTGCGCGATCTGATCGATACGCAACTGCTTCTCTCACGCGGCAAGGAGCTGGACATCAATGCCGATTCCGATGTGATTCGGCAGCTGGACGAAATTCGCAAAGAGCACCACTTCGATTCCATGGAGGCCCTGGAGAAGGCCGTCCGGGCATCCGGCATCTCGTTTGAGGATTTCAAGGCAAAAATCAAAAACGACATCATCACTCAGCAGGTAATCCGTGACGAAGTCGCGCGCAAGCTCACGCTGAACCAGAAAGACGAACAGGCCTATTACGACGCGCACAAGCAGGAGTTCTCGCAGCCGGAACAGGTGCGGCTCAGCGAGATCCTGGTGCCGACGCCTGATAACGCAACCGATGCACAGGTATCGCAGGCGCAGGCGAAGGCCGATGATATCGAGGCAAAGTTGAAGGGCGGCGCGAAGTTTGAGGATTTGGCCAAGCAGTACTCAGGGGGTCCGAACGCGGATACCGGCGGCGATCTGGGAGCATTCAAGCGCGGCGAACTTGGATCACCGCTTCTGGAAGATCCGGCCTTCGCTTTGCAGGAGGGCCAGTGGACGGCGCCTATACGCACACGGCAGGGCTTCCTGATTCTTGAGGTGACCAAGCATCAGCAGGCCGGCATTCCGCCGCTGAATGCTGTGGAACAGCAGGTTCAGCAGGCGTTGTACGACCAGGCCATGCGTCCGGCTCTGCGCACATACATGACCAGCCTGCGCGAGAAGGCGTTCATCGATATTGCAGCGGGTTACACAGACACTGGTGCAAGTTCCAAGGAAACCAAGCCGGTCTTCGCAGCCGCCAGCCAGCCCACGGTGAAGAAGAAGGTCGAACAAAAGGCCCGCCTCGAACGCCAGCGCGCTGCGTACGCTGCGCAGAAGGCACAGGCGAAGGCTGATGCCAACAAGGCTGCTGTAGCTGCCAACGCCGGCGGCGTCAATGTAGCCGGCGGCAAGAAGCCGAAAAAGATTCATCGGGAAAAAATCCGCTTCGGGCAGATGCCGCAGAATTCCCTGCCGGAAACTCCGCAGGAGACTCTCGCTACCGGCGAAGGCCCAGGAGCACCGGCCTCTGGTGAAGCCGCGGCTGAGGATGCGGCCAAAGCAGCAGCCGATGAGAGTAACGTCGCGGCCAATGATGAGCCAATCGGACCGCCGCCGCCGGCCCCCAAGAAGACCCGCTTCGCCGATCGCGAGGCCGAGATGGCTGGCGCGAAGGCGCAGGAGAAGGCCACCAAGTTGAAGCAGAGAACGCAGATGGTCGCGCCCGCGTTGACCCCAGAGGACAAGGTCACGCAACAGACCCAGGGCGCCGCGCTGGGCCTGAACGGCGATACCGCCAGCAAAAAGAAGAAGAAAAAAGTAAAGGGCGAACCCAAAGAACGGCTGCAGCAGGCCGCCCCGGCACCACCTGCTCCCAAGCCGGAGGAAACGCCCATTCCTCCTCGGAGCGTCCGTCAAAACGGCGAGCCGGAGGTGGCGCCGCCTGCGAATCCTCCGTCCGCGACAGCTCCTTCATCCGGGACCTCAGCACCGGCGGCGACTCAACAGTAAAGTCGTATTCGCAGTTGACCTTTGCAGGCGAGCCGTGGCGGTTGCGGTTCTCAGGCCAGCTCGTCTGCTCAGACTCTCAAGTATCCTTGTCCCACGATGAAAGATTTCTTTGTTGCCGATGCCGCACGGTTTGACGGCGAGCTCGTCACGTCCTTCTTCGCCCTGGCGTCGCTGCAGTCGCGTGATAAGAAGACCGGAGCCGGCCAGTATCTTGCGCTGCTGCTCGCCGATAAGACCGGCACGATGGAAGCGCGGATGTGGGAAGAGTTCGCGGAGGTGCTGGGTACCTGCTCCGAGGGCTGCTACGTCAAAGTGCAGGGGCAGGTTTCAAAATACAATGGCAAATTTCAGATCACCGTTTCAAAGATGCGCCTCGCTGCGTCCAGCGAAATTGAGACGGCAGATTTTGTGCCCACCACCTGCTTCAACGTGGATGAGATGTGGACGGAGCTGCGCGGATACGTCGACAGCTTCCAGAATGCCGATCTCAAACGCCTCGTCTTTGCGTTCCTCGGCGATCCGGCGCTCGCGGCGGCCTATCGCGAAGCGCCCGCCGCGAAGATGCTGCACCATGCCTGGATCGGCGGCCTGCTGGAGCATGTGCTCACGTTAGTGCGGGTATGCCGCGCTGCTGCGCCATTCTATCCGGAGGTCGATCCGGACCTGCTCGTGACCGGCGCGATTCTGCACGACGTCGGTAAGGTCCGCGAATTAGGCTGGGGCTCGACGTTCAGCTATACCGTCGAAGGACAGATGATCGGCCACATCTCCATCGCAGAGGGAATGCTGCACGAGAAGGTCGCTTCCCTTCCCAATTTTCCGCCGCGGCTCATAACTCTGGTCGAGCACATGATCCTGAGCCATCACGGCCGCCGCGAATTCGGCTCACCCGTTCTGCCCATGACACCGGAGGCTATTTTGCTGAGTGCGTTGGATGATCTCGAGGCAAAGATGCAGGCCGTGCGCAACGAGTTCTCGCGCGACGCCTCGGCAGGCAAGTCCGGCGCTGAGATGACGGAATGGGTACGCAGCATGGAACGCCCCCTGCTGAACTCGAAGGCCTACTTGGAGCGGGACTGACGCCAAATCTATTGCACGCAGATCCTCGCCGCGAATTGTTACAATTTCACTTTAGAGCGAAAGAAAGCGAATGCTGCGATTTTCCACTGCAGGTGAAAGCCACGGCGAGAGCCTGGTGGCGTTGGTGAGCGGACTGCCCGCTGGCGTTCCCGTCGATCAGGCTTTTCTGGATCGGGAGCTGTGGCGCCGGCAGAAAGGTTATGGCCGCGGCGGCCGCATGCGCATCGAGCAGGACACCGCGCATATCCTCAGCGGCGTGCGCCATGGCAAAACCATTGGTTCGCCCGTAGCGATGACCATCGCCAACAACGACTGGAAGAACTGGCAGGAAATTCTGCCTGTCGAAGGCGGCGATGCGTCGAAGCACAAGGCGGTCGCCAGTCCGCGGCCCGGACACGCGGATCTCGCGGGCAGCCTGAAATACGATTTCCCCGATGCGCGTTACGTGCTGGAGCGCGCGAGCGCTCGCGAGAGCGCGGCCCGAGTCGCCTGCGGCGCCCTCGCCAAGATGCTTCTAGGCGCCCTCGGAATCGAGATCGCGAGCCACGTCATCCGCGTCGGCGGTGCGGAGTTGTCGCGTCCGGCAGCTTGGGGCGAAATCGCCGCATTGCAGGCGAAAGACGAGGTGCTGCTGAACTGTGTCGATTCCGATGACGAACAAAAAATGAAGGCCGAGGTCGATACCGCCCTCAAGACGGGCGACACAGTCGGTGGAGTCTTCGAGGTCGTAGTTCACAAGCTCGCGCCCGGCGTGGGTACGCATGCCAACTGGGATGAGCGCATGGATGGCCTGCTTGCTCAGTCTGTAATAAGCCTGCAGGCCGTGAAGGCAGTCGAGATCGGCCGCGGGGTGACGGCCGCGCAATCCATGGGCAGCACCGTGCATGACGCGATCGGTTATGAAGGCGGCGAGGAACGCTTTACAAAGTTTTCCCGCGAGCAGAACAATGCGGGCGGCATCGAGGGCGGCATCTCCAATGGGGAAGACGTGATCGTGCGCGGATACCTCAAGCCGATATCGACCCTGCGGCGGCCGCTGGCGTCGGTCAGCTTCGCCACGCGCGAGCCGGTAAAGGCAGCCTACGAACGCAGCGATGTTTGTGTCGTGCCGGCCGCCGGCGTTGCCGCTGAGGCGATGGTTGCGCTCACCATCGCGCGGCTGGTGCTGGAAAAATTCGGCGGCGATTCCCTGCGCGAGCTTGAACGCAATTACAAGAACTACTGCGAGCAGATTCGGGCTTATTGAGATGGCGGCGAAGAATACAGACAATGCTAAAGCGACCCGGGCTTCGGCGCACGCTGCCGCGAAAGGGAGCGGAAAGATTCACGCCATCGTGAAGTATCCGGACCCGGTTCTGGCTAAGGCTGGAGCACCC
>DATNEM010000067.1:0-3248 GCA_035552995.1 Acidobacteriaceae bacterium
GACTGGTTGGAAAATCGTTACTTCACCGTCCAGGCGAAGTCCGATCCCTCCGTGGATGAGCAGTTGGCGAAACTGAGCGAAGACGATGGCCGTCAGGAGAAGCTCCACATGGTGCAGGCGATGCTCGCAGACCGCTTCAAGCTGCGCGCGCACTGGGAGGTGCGGCAACAGTCCGCGTACGTGATGACCATCGCCAAGGGCGGCCTCAAGATGCAGCCCACCAAGCTGCCAGTCCCGGAAGGCGATCCCAGCATGGCGCCGACGACGCCCCAGACCGTCGTTCACGCGCACGGCGGCCCCCAGGGCATCGAGATCGACGGCGAGCGCTTCTCCATGCGGGCCGTTGCATTGATGCTGGCAAGCCAACTGCACACGCCCGTGATCGATAAGACCGGTGACAAGGGATATTACGACTTCGCCTTTCAGTTCTCGCGCGACACACTAGGCGACACACCCGCCGATGCGTATCCGCGCATTCCCGACGCTCTACAGGAGCAGCTTGGGCTGAAGCTGGAGATGCAGAAGGGGCCTGTGGACGTGATGGTGATCGATCACGCGGAAAGCCCCTCTGAGAACTGAGGACCGATGTTTGCGCGACGCATCCGGATCGAGCGCATCGACGGAGGGGGCGTGGCGCATCTCTGCCCCATCGCGCAGATTGACAACTTCGCCATGCGCAACTTCACCAACGACGCCATCTTCGACGACACGCTTCCGGTTGACGATGGTGTGCTCGAAGCGGGCCATCGCGTGCCACTCGACCGGCTGCAGTCAGCGATGGAAGACTGGTTTCGCCGCAAGAGCTACTTGAAGCCCGAGGAGCATCTGCGGATAACCGAGGCTCGCCTCGCCTAGTCCCTCGTCACTAGCAACTAGAATCTCCCTATGTCCTTTGCTGCCGCGGTTGAACGCCTGAGTGCGCTTGGCCTTGAACTTGCGCCCGGCGCGCCGCGCCGCAAGTTCGAGCTGGCGCACATGCGCACGCTCGCGGCCGCACTTGGCGACCCGCAGACAAAATTTCCTTCGGTGCTGATCGCCGGCACGAACGGCAAAGGTTCTACCGCCGCCACGCTCGCTTCCATCCTCGCCGCTGCAGGCTATCGCACTGGCCTTTACACCTCGCCCCATCTGGAGCGAGTCACCGAGCGCATCCGCTTTACTGAACCGGGCGGCGCCTTCGCCGAGATCGCCGAAGCTGACTTCTCCCGGCTTTACTTCCAGGTGGATGAAACTGGCCGCCGCCTGGTCGCTGAGGAACGGCTTCCGCATCCGCCGAGCTACTTCGAGACGCTCACCGCGATTGCGTTCCTTTACTTCGCGGAGAGAAAGGTTGATATTGCCGTGCTTGAGGTGGGCCTCGGTGGAAGGCTGGACGCGACCAACATTGTCGATCCTTTCCTCTCGATCATCACCGACATTGCGCTCGACCACCAGGAGTATCTCGGCCCCACAATCGCGGCAATTGCCCGCGAAAAGGCGGGAATTTTGCGGCCGGAGGGCACACTGATTACGCTGCCGCAGCATCCCGAGGCCAATCAGGCCATCGGCGAAGTGGCGACAGAGCTGGGCGTACGCGGGGTCAACGCGGCGAAGTATCTGCCGGGACGCGACTTCCACGCCGCACCGCCTCCGGCAGCAGCAGAGGACTTTAGCCCTCGGGACAGATCCTTCAACGGCGCGGCTTTAGCCCCGGGCCTTTTGCCGAACAACTACGATCTCTCCGCCGACGGTCAGATCCTCCACGTCCGATCGCCGCTCGCCGGAGAGCACCAGCAACGCAATATCGCGCTGGCAATTGCGGCGGCGATCGAATTACGTAACTCCATGAGTTACGAATCGAGTCATGGCAGTCCTATTCGCAACACCGTTAGTTACAATATCCCGAATCCCGCCATAGAGACGGGCATCTCCAACACCTCCTGGCCAGGCCGCCTCGAATTCCTGGCACCCAACCTGTTCCTCGATGTGGCCCATAATCCGGCTGGGGCCTGGACGTTACGTGCCGCGCTGGCAACCGTGCCCGAGTCCCAGCCGCGCACGCTGCTCTTTAGCTGCCTGCGGGATAAAGACCTGCGGGAGATGGCGCAGATTCTCTTCCCGCTCTTCGACTCGACTGCCGGGCGACCGAACGACCATATCGTCCTGGTGCCGCTCGATTCGCCGCGCGCCACCTCCCTCGAGGAACTGCTCGCGATGGCTCAGACTCTCGATGTGCCGGCACAATCCGCGCGAAGCACATTCGAGGCCCTTACCCTCGCCCGGCAGCTTACCCCTTCCGGCGGACTGATCGTCGCTACCGGCTCCATCTACTTAGTGGGCGCCATCCGTGGGCTGATCGCTGCCGAACAACCGGCGACAACTGCTACGCTGGAGTCCTCACCCAGCCAATGAACGCCGCCGAAAATCCGAGCACCGCAGCCGAGTCTTCTGCTTCGGCTCCCGCTCATCACATCCCGGCGCATCTCTACTGGCTCACCAAGCTGGTGCAGATGCCCCTGATGGCGCTGGCCACCGCGTTCTTCGGGTCAATCTCCCTTCTCTGCGGCCTGTGGGACCGGGCCGGACGGCAGCAGCACCTGGTCGCACGCGCATGGGCCGGCCTGATGCTGCGTCTCGCGCTTGCGCCGGTGGAAGTGGTTGGGGCGGAAAACTTCCCCTCCGCGACCCGCTCTTCGAATTCTGCCCCGGCCGTCTACGCCTCAAACCACCTTAGTTACATGGACACTCCGGTGCTCTTTGCGCGGCTGCCCTTCCAGTTCAGGATCCTCGCCAAACAGGGACTTTGGAAGATCCCGTTCGTGGGCTGGTATCTGGCTCGCTCAGGCCAGGTGCCCATCGACTCTTCCAGTCCACGCTCGGCGGTCGCGGGACTGATCCGCGGAGTGGCCGCGCTCAAGTCCGGCATGCCGCTCGTCGTCTTTCCCGAAGGCTCGCGCTCCCTCTCGGGCGAAATGAAACCCATGGCCTCCGGAGCGGCTTTCATGGCCATCCGCGCCGGCGTGCCGCTGGTGCCGCTCGCGCTGATCGGAACGTACGAGCTGCTGCCGATCCATGTCTACGCTCTGCGGCCACGGCCGCTGAAGATCGTCGTGGGCGAGCCAATCTCTACCGAAGGCCTGACGACCAAAGAGGCAGAGGCGCTGACCGCGCGTCTCCGATCCGAAATCGAACGACTGTATTACGCGCATCAATCGAGTAGATGATCCGATAAATACGCTCTGCGGAACTCAGCGAAAACCTCGCGGCGG
>DATNEM010000068.1:0-2740 GCA_035552995.1 Acidobacteriaceae bacterium
TCGGTGATCTACGAACTGCATGTGAAGGGATTTTCCAAGCGGAACCCCAACGTGCCGGAGAAGCTGCGCGGCACTTACGCGGGGCTCGGGCATCAAGCCAGCATCGACTACCTGAAATCGCTGGGAGTAACGGCGGTGGAGTTGCTCCCCATCCACGAGATGGTGGACGACGGCCATTTGATCGACCGTGGTTTAAAGAATTACTGGGGCTATAACACGCTGGGGTATTTTGCGCCCGCGGCCCGGTACAGTTCGAGCGGCGACCGCGGCGAGCAGGTGCGTGAGTTCAAGGAGATGGTGAAGGCGCTGCATGCGGCGGGGATCGAAGTGATTCTGGACGTGGTTTACAACCACACCGCCGAAGGCAATCACCTGGGGCCGATGTTGAGCATGAAGGGGATTTGTAACACGACGTATTACAGATTGGTCGAGGGCGACCAGCGCCACTATATGGACTACACCGGCGCGGGCAACAGCCTGAATGTTCGCAATCCGCAGGTACTGAAGCTGCTGATGGACAGCCTGCGCTACTGGGTGACGGAGATGCATGTCGATGGCTTCCGCTTCGATCTTGCCGCGACGCTGGCGCGCGAGCTGCACGATGTCGATAAGCTGGGCGGCTTTTTCGACACGATCCATCAGGACCCGACGCTGGCCGATGTGAAGCTGATCGCCGAGCCGTGGGACGTGGGCGATGGCGGCTACCAGGTGGGAAACTTTCCCGTGCTGTGGGCGGAGTGGAATGGCAAGTATCGTGATACCGTGAGGCGTTTCTGGAAGGGCGACGGCGGGCAGCTGTCGGATTTTGCGTACCGGCTGACCGGGTCGAGCGACCTGTACCAGCATGATGGGCGCAAGCCGTACGCAAGCATCAACTTCATCACCGCGCATGATGGCTTCACCCTGTGCGACTTGGTGAGCTACAACGACAAGCACAACGAGGCGAACGGCGACAACAACCAGGACGGCGACAACAATAACAACTCCTGGAATATGGGTGCCGAAGGCCCGACCGACGATCCTGAGATCAACAAGCTGCGCGAGCGCCAGATCCGCAATTTTCTCGCCACCTTGCTGCTGAGCCAGGGCGTGCCGATGATCTGCGGCGGCGATGAGTTTTCGCGGTCGCAGCGCGGCAACAACAATGCCTACTGCCAGGACAACGAGCTGACCTGGTACGACTGGAAGCTGGACGACTCGCGGGTGCGGCTGATGGAGTACACGCGGCGGCTGGTGAAGCTGCGGCTGAACCATCCGAACCTGCATCGGAGGAAATTCTTCCAGGACCGCACGATTCGCAAGAATGTGATCCGCGACATTGCATGGTACAACCCGGACGGAAACGAGATGCCGGAGGAGGCGTGGAACACGGAGTGGACGCGGTCCATGGCGGTGATGCTGAACGGCAAGACGCTGCAGGTGTCCGACGACAAGGGTGACCCGCTGCAGGATGACAGCTTCCTGATTCTGGTAAATGCCTCGCACGAAGGCGTGGAGTTTACGCTGCCGCCGGTGCCGAATGGGTCGCCGTGGTGCCAGGTGATGGACACGGAGAACATCGACGACCCGTTTCACGAAGCAAAGGTGGGCGACAAAACAATTGTCGGCGGGCGCGTGATCAAGCTGTACAGCGACAATCCCGAGGTGCTGAAGCGGATCAGCGAGATTGAACAGAAGCCCAAGCCGGAGACGAGCGAGGACAATCCGACGGTGCCGAAGGGAACGTCTAAAAGGCCCCGGCAGCGATCAGGCACTTCTTCATCCCGGCCCAGCTGACGCGGCTGGATGCTTCCGGCGTGCCGCCGCCGCGCCAGTGCGTTTCAAGCGATACTGCACCGTGGTAGCCCGTGTCCTTCAGCGCGCGGAACTGCGCGGTCCAGTCGATGATGCCGATGTCGACCGGCGACCAGCCAAGCTTGCCGGATGCGTCGCGAGCGCCATTCTTGACGTGGCAGTGCAGGATGCGGTCCTTGGGAAGCGCTTGCCAGCCGACAGGGAAGGCGTCGAGCTCGCCGCGCAGGACGGCGTTGCCGGGGTCCCAATTGAGTGCGAGGCCCGGAACGGCGGCGAGGGTGCGTGCGGCTTCTCGTCCGGTTGCGGTGTTGCAGTCGAGTTCGTTCTCAAGGACGAGGTGAATGCCTGCGGCTTCGGTGGTTTCCACAGCCTCGCGCAGCTTCTTGTCCATAGCATCGCGGTACGGCGCTGGATCGTCGAGGCGCCAGAAATCGAAGCAGCGGATTTTGTCCGTCTGGAAATCCTTCGCGCGTGCGATCGAGCGAACGAGCAATGCGTCCTGTTCTTTGAAATCGGCAGGAGGCTGGTTCCTGCCTCCGAATTTCGAGGCCGGAGCGCCCGGCCAATTCACCTTGAAGAACGGGCTGGCGATGTCGGTGACGCGCAGATTGTATTTGCCGAGGACTTCCTGTGCGCGTCCGATGTCGGTAGAGTCGAGATCGGTGACAGTCTTGCCCCAGAGTGAGCGCAGTTCGACCCACTTCATTCCGAAGTCGTTGGCGGCGACAGAGCAGGCGTGGTCGAAGTCGTTGGAGATTTCGTCGGTGATGACGCTGACGCGGAAGGGCGAGTTTGCCTGGGCGAGCGCGCGCAGAGGCGAGACGAGCGCAGCTCCGGCAGTGAGTGCCGAGGCTGTAAGAAAATCGCGACGGGTTTGAGTCATCATCTACTCGACTTTATCCCACGCGTCAGAGGCATGGTTGAGGTCTTCGTCGGAGAGCGTGCT
>DATNEM010000069.1:0-46800 GCA_035552995.1 Acidobacteriaceae bacterium
ATTTTGCGGATCTCTGAAACCACACGCCGGTAGAGCGTGTTCATTACGTTCCAGTTGGGTTTGTAATTTGGAGGAACATTCCAGGAGTAATCGCCGACCTCGTTGTTGGTGCAGGGTTCGTTCAGCACGTCGTAGCCGGCAATCACTGACCTGTTCGTGTAACGCCGGGCGAACTCCTTCCAAAGGCCGACATAGCGGTCCTGATAAGACGCATCCCTCCACAGCAGGCTAATGCGATTGGCATTGTCGGAGTGCCAGTGAACATTCTGCCAGCCTTGCGCCGAATGCAGATCGAGGATGACATAAAGGTCGTGCTTCTCGCACAGATTGAGTACCTTATCGAGGCGCGCAAACCCTGACTCCTTGTATTTGAACGGAGCCATGTCATCCTCGAAGTGCCGGTAATTCAAAGGAAATCGAACGACGTTGACTCCAGTCTTCCGAAGAAAGATCACATCGTCTTCATTGAAGAAATAATCGAGCATCCGCTCGAAAAAGAACTGGGCCTTCGATGCGCCGAGCGTCTCCGCCATCTGCGCTCGCAGCGTGTGCTCCGCACCCGGATGACCATTGATGAAGTCCTCCATGTTCATCCAGCCGCCTGGGCACGTTCCCCTGAGCTGGATCTTCTTTCCTTCGCCGTCGACGATGTCGCGGCCCTTGACGCGAAGAAAGCTCATTTTTTGCTCTTTGTGATCGATCGCCGGCACCTGTGCATCGCCGGGTGAGATCACCTGAGCGGTGGATTCTTTGCCGGCAAACACTGCCGCACCGGTTAGAGTTGCAAGCTTCAAAAACTCGCGGCGCGGTTGATTCCCAGGCGATCCCTTTGTCATTTCCTGCCTCCAATCAGGAGAATTCTAACCTCTGCATCACCTGACTGATCACGCAACAGATGTTTCAGCCGATTACGCAGGTGGGATTAGCCGGCTTGCTCCGTGAGTTCCGCCCAGCGCTCGACGAGGCTGTCGACGGCCGCCTTCGCCCGCTCCAGTTCGGCAAGGACCTCGGTGAGCGCGGCAGCATCACTGGCGATGGCCGGGTCCTCGACTTTAGAACGGGTGGCCGCAAGGTGCAGCTCGGCCTCTTCGATCCGGTCTTCGATGGTCGCGAATTCGCGCGCCTCCAGATAGGAGAGCTTCTTCTTTGCTGGTTGCGCAGCCTCTGCCTGAGACCTCGTCTCGGATTGCGGCTTGGCTTCGGATGCCGCAGAAGCCCGGTTCGCGGGCTCCTGCTCCTCCATCCAGCGCTCCCACTGCGTGTAGTCGGCGAACCGCTGGGCGTGACCGCGGCCGTCAAGTCCAAGCACAACGGTTGAGACGCGGTCCAGCATGAAGCGGTCATGCGTGACCAGGACCAGCGCGCCGGAGTACTCGAGCAGGCTATCTTCCAGTATCTCGAGGGTTGCGATATCGAGATCGTTCGTAGGCTCATCGAGCAGCAGCAGGTCTGCCGGCTCAAGCATCAGCCGCGCGATCAGCACACGGGCGCGCTCGCCGCCGCTGAGCCGGTTCACCGGCTGGTTCAGCTGCTCGCTGGTGAAAAGAAATTTGCCGGCGTAGCTGGCCACATGGACAACACGCCCCTGGTAAACGACCGAATCGGAATCGGGCGCGAGCACCCGGCGCAGCGTCACCCCTTCGGGCAGCTCCCGCATCTGCGAGAAGTAAACGGTGCGAAGCGACGCGGCCCGCGAGATCGAGCCCGATGTTGGCGCAAGTTCTCCCGTGAGCAATCGCAGAATGGTCGTCTTCCCGCTGCCATTCGGGCCGACCAGCCCAACGCGCATGCCATTCGTGATCAGGAATGAAAGGCCCTCCACGATCTTCTTTTCATCGAAGCTGAGTGAAACATTCTCCAGCTCAACCAGGCGCTTCGTCTTGCGATCGGTCGCAGCGAACTCGATGCCGGCCGTGGCGGTCTGAGATCGTGATTCGACATCCTGCAACTGCGCAATCAATCCGTGAGCATTGTCGATGCGCGCCTTCGCTTTGGTGGCCCGCGCCTTCGGTCCGCGACGCAACCACTCCGTCTCAATTCGCACGCGGTTACGAAGCGAATCCTGCAACCGCGACTGCGCGTCCAGATAGGCGGCACGGCCCTCCAGGAACTTCGAATAGCTGCCCTTTGCACGCAGCAGGCCCTCGGCGTAGACGCGGCTCAGCTCGACGATTTCGGTGGCGACGTTTTCCAGAAAGTACCGATCGTGGCTCACCATCACGCACGCAAAGTCCGACTGGTTCAGCAGTTCCTCTAACCATTCAATGCCGGCCAGATCCAGGTGGTTCGTCGGCTCATCCAGCAGCAGGACGTCAGGGTCACCCACGATGGCTTCAGCGATCGCCAGTCGCTTGCGCCAGCCGCCGGAGAGCGTGGCCGCTTCAGCGGCAAGGTCGAGGAGGCCAGTCCGCCCGGCAGTCTCTCGCAGCCGGCCTTCGCGGTCGGTCTCGGTAACCCCGGCGCGCCGGAGCGCGCTCTCCAATATCTCCCGCACTTGCAATCCCGGCGCAAAGGCCGACTCCTGTTTCACATAGGCGATGCGAGCGCGCTTGCGGACCGCTATCTCACCAGCATCAGGCTCCTGCTCCCCCGCGAGAACGGTCAGCAGGGTTGATTTGCCTGCGCCGTTCGGACCGATCAGGCCGATGCGGTCGCCGTCAGAGACGGTGAAGTCGATGTCCTGGAAGAGCGATACAGCGCCAAAGCGCTTTGAAACGCGCTGTGCGCTGAGAATGGAGGGCATCTAGCGATTGTAATTTGGCGTCAGTCAGCATTCGGCCCGATCGGCCCGACAACACCAAGGCACTTAGGCGATCTCAACCTCAATCGCTTTTGTGTCGCGATCGAGAGCCGCAACACGAAAGCTGCGCACCTGCCCAACCTGGGGTGCGTTGCTCTTCGGAGATACGGTGTCGGATTGGCCTTTCCAGCGCGCCTGCAACAACGAAGTGAGCGACGATAGATCGACGCTGCTCGAACTGGTCGTCTGCGCCTCAGTAGAAGCGGCCTCTTCGATGCGACAGGTTGCGCCGACTCCTTCGCCCAGTTCGACCGTCGCGACTCCCGCAGACTGGCTCACGATGCGGCCTGAGACGATGTCGCCAACTTGATGTTCCGCGAGGAAGTCGTCGAGATCGGTAGGCGCGAGTTGCTTGATGCTGAGTTTGATCTGGCGCTTTTCCGTATCGACTCCCAGCACCTTTGCCTTAACTATTTCGCCCACCCGCAACACGTCGCCTGGATGCGCAATTCGCCGTTCGGCTGTAATTTCGCTGATGTGAACAAGACCCTCAATGCCTTCGGCCAGTTGCATAAATGCGCCGAATGTTGCGAGCCGGGTGATCGGGCCTTCGATGCCAGCCCCAATCGGAAACCTTTGGACGGCATCGGCCCACGGATCGCCCAGCGCCTGCTTCAGGCCGAGGGACAGCTTGCGTTCCGGTTGATGGATAGCGAGCACCACCGCTTCCACGGTGTCGCCCTGCTTTACGATGTCGCCTGGCTTCTGCACCCGCCTGGTCCATGACATCTCGGACACGTGAATCAGACCCTCGATACCGGGCTCCACTTCGACGAAGGCGCCAAAATCGGCGAGGCGGGTGACGCTACCCGTCACTCGCTGCCCCACACTGTATCGCGTGGCAGCGGTCTCCCATGGCTCGGGCTGCAACTGCTTCATGCCGAGAGAAATCCGTTTGCTCTCCGCATCGATCTTCAGCACCTTCACTTCGATCTTCTGCCCGGCCGTCAGTACCTCTTGCGGGCTCCCAACGCGGCTCCATGCGATGTCGCTTACGTGGAGAAGTCCGTCAATGCCGCCGATGTCAACAAATGCACCGTAGTTCGTAAGGCTGCGGACCGTGCCGTCGACGATGTCGCCTTCTCGAAGCCCCGCGCGGCGATTTTCAGCATTCGCAAAAGCCTGCTCTTCCAGAACGGCACGGCGATCGACCACGACATCTTCTTCCGCTGTGTCCAGTTTCGTGATCCGGCAGGTAATCTCCTGACCGACCAACGCCTCTAATTCCTTTGCCTCCCGGGTTCCACTGCGCGAAGCGGGCATAAAAGCCCGCACACCGATATCTACCGTGACTCCGCCCTTCACGACGGCGGTGACCGTTCCCACGATCGGCGACTTCTTCGCGAATGCCTCTTCAAGGGAGGCCCAGTCTGTTACCTTCGCAATCTTCTGGCGCGAAAGATCGTAATAGCCGTCCACATTACGTCCCTTGACTGATACAAGGACCCGGTCGCCGGGCTGCACGGCTTCGGCATTGTTCTCGAAGGCCGTGCGAGGAAGAACACCCTCGGTCTTGAAACCGATGTCGAGAAACACAGATTCGGCCGAAAGAGAAACCACGGTGGCTTCGACCTGACGGTTCTCGGAGCTGGCCTTCGGATGCGAAGCTTCAAACTCGCGGAGTGCGGTTCCGAATGACTCGGTTGAATCGGTAGCGAGGCTATCGTCAGCCGAAGGCTGGAGGGCGGGAGGGTTCTCAGTGCTCATGGGGTGACCATATTGTCCCACGCATCGTAATCGACGCAAAAGATTTGCTGGAACAGCACAGACGTAGAAAAATAGTGGCGTTCCTTGCCGGCGAATCCGCCGGCTTCAGCGTATTTCGGTAATCAGGAGTGACAAATGATTGTTGGCCGATGGTCGAGATCGATCGCATGGAGCGTTCTTGTATGCGCTCTGCTTCCGATGTCCCCGACAGGATGGGCGCAGAGAAGTGCGACACCGGAAGTGGGCTCCCTGAACAAGCCGGAGCGGCTGGACTGGTTCCGCGATCTCGGATTTGGCCTGTTCATCCACTGGAGCGTCGATGTGCAGACCGGTGCCGGAATCAGCCATTCTCTGGTGGGAGCTTCCAGGGAATACACGGACTGGTTCTATAACGATCTGCCGAAAACTTTTTATCCGCGTGAGTTTCATCCTGAGGATTGGGCAAGGTTGGCGAAGATCGCGGGCGTGCGCTACATGATGTTCACGAACAAACACCACTCAGGATTCGCGATGTACGATACGGCAACGACGCCCTTCGGCGTGATGAATACACCGTTCCATCGCGATATTACGGCGGAGGTATTCCAGGCCTTCCGCGACCAGAACATCCCCATCGGAGTCTATTTTTCGCCCGACGATTTTTACTGGCTGCGCAAGCAAGGCAAGCCAATCCGGCGCAATGTGCCGGACGTTCAGCCGAGGAACAATCCGGGATTGATGGCGTACGACCAGGCGCAGGTCAAAGAGCTCCTGACGAAATATGGCCCAATCCAGGTGATCTTTTTCGATGGCCAGACCGATGGACTGCGTGATCTGGCGTGGAAGCTGCAGCCGGACATTGTAGTTTCTCGCGGAGCACTGCAGACACCTGAGCAATACATTCCGGGAATGCCGCTGAAGGGAGCGTGGGAAGCCAACCTGACCATGGGCGCTTCCTGGATGTACCAGCCGCAGGGAGACACCTACAAGTCGACCCGGCAACTGCTGGAGACGCTGATACAGACCCGGGCAAAGGGCGGCAACCTGCTTCTGGATATTGGCCCGAAGGCTAACGGAGAGATCCCGGCCGAAGAAGAAGACCGCCTGCGCGAGATGGGCTTGTGGATGTCTGTGAACTCCGACTGCATCTACGGAGTGCGCCCGTGGGTGATCACGAACGAAGGCGACAAATGGTTCACCAAGGACAAGGACGAATACACGCTCTACGTGATTGACGATTCTCCGGAGCCGTGGGTCTTCGGCAAGTGGCGCGACGTGCTGCTAAAGTCTGTGCAGACGACGGACCAGACCGAGGTGACTGTGCTCGGCGAAAACGGCAGGGACCTTGAGTATCAGCCAAGAGTGAACCCCATGCCGACGTGGAAGATGGAAAGCGATGGCTTGCACATACACGCCATGCTGGCGCAGCGGCTCCAGGACAACTACAAGTGGGACTACCCAGTAGTGCTGAAGCTCACTCATGTGAAGCCAGGCTTCCAGCCTCCACAAGTGAAGACGGGCACGTCGAGGCGCGCCGGAGAGAACTCTTTCCTGCTAAACGGCGACGTGACGGATATGGGAGGTTCGCCAGAGCTGCAAGCCGGGTTTGAATACCGCCGGATCACAGCCGACGATGTAGCGGCGCGGTCCGCGCCGTGGGTGGCGACGACTACGCAGGCGATCGAGAAGGCAGGCCCTTTTACGCTGGAGGTCAAGGACCTGCCGCCTGGCACCTATGAGTTTCATGCGGTAGTCAGGCATCCGCTCCTCACCATCTACGGCGGCGACGTGGCAATGCAGTGATAAAAGGCGCTTGAATCGACGGCCTAGAATCGCGCCACCACGACAGCGGTGATTACCCTGTTCCCATTGCCGCTGCCGTTCAGTGCGGTCGACTGCCCAAACAGTGGCGACCCAAGCGTGCCCACCGGAGACGACAGGTTTACGTGGTTGATCGCGTTGTCCGCCTCGAGCTCGACAAGCAGATGATACCTACGGTCCACATACGGCTTGCCCTTGGGCGCGGGCGCGTTCGCAGCAGGCTTGGGAGCATTGGGTGAAGCAGGAGGCACCGGCCCGAAGGTGAACTCGCGGTAGCAATACGCGCTCACATCGGCATACGCAGGGCCTCGTCCGTAGTTGATCGGGATCGTTGTCTGTCCCACGATGGGATTCGTATCGAAGGTTCCCCACGCAGTCTTCACCACGCTCGGTCTCGTCGGGTCCGTCGCAAATGTCGGCCGATCGTTGAACTGCGAGTCGCCGTTCAGGTCCTGCGGCAGTGTGATGTTGAACGGCAATCCAGACGTCGCTTCCAGGTACGTGCCGAGGTGGATTCTGCGATACAGCAGCGGTGAGCTCATGCTCGCGTAGAACAGGTGGCGCTGGTCCTGCGATGCGCGACCATAGTCTGCTGCCACGTCATAGCTGTTGGAAACGAAGCCGTTCGCGTCGGAGTCGCGATGCCGGAACTGATAATACCCGTATATGCTGAACTGGTTCTTCGTCCGGAAGTTGACGTTCATCGTCAATCGGTTCGTGCGCGCCAGCCCCGCTGAATCGTACTCATACACATTCTGCGTCGTGCCCAGCGGCCGAACGCCGCTTGTCGGAACGGCAGGATTGTAAGTTCCGGGCAGCGGGGCGTTGGCGTTGCGAGTAATCAGCGCATGCACCGTGTGGTTGTAAAAATACTGCACCGAAATGCTGCCGTGGCTCCCCAGTGGATGATCGACACCGATGCTGTTCATGAATCCGTACACCGAACGGAACGATGGGCTGATCCTGTAGATCGACGGAATGTTCTGCTGGCCCAGTCCGGACGTGGGCGGGATCGAGGGATAAAATGGCGGCGACGCCACCACGTACTGCTGCTGCGAGATGCCGTTCTGCCGCTCCGCCTGCATGATGTTCGACGCGGCCAGCCGCGTATAGAAGATCCCCGTCCCACCACGCAGCACATACTTCGCCGGCTTGTCCTTCTTCGCGCCCAGCGCCCACGAGAAGCCAAACCGCGGCGCAAAATCGTTATGGTCACCGATGTAGTTCTGCGCCTCATACCGCAGTCCATAGCTCAACGTCAGATTCGATCGCACCTTCCAGTCATCCTGGTAGAACGCTCCTACATCCACCACATCGATCGTCACCGCCGGGCTGCCCGTCGTAATGCTGAACTGGCTCGGCCCTCCCCCTTTGTTCAGCACCGTCGCTTGATACGCATCCAGCGAGGAGAAGAGATACTGGCCGTTGTAGCCCGCACGCGACACATTCGCATCGCGATGAATCCGCAGCCGCACGCCCGGGCTCAGGTAATGCTTCCCTACCTGGATCGAGAAATAATTCTGCAGCTCGTATGAATCGTTGTTGTCGTGCGATGCCCCCGAACTATTGCCGCCGCCGGTAAACGCGCCCTGCACCAGAATCGTCGGGTCATTGCTCACCGGCGTCTGCCTCGTGCGCGTGCGCGTGTACTGGAAGCGCGTATCGTCCACCACCTTTGCTCCAAACACTTCGGAGTTCCCCACCTGCAGCGTCTGCGTCGTGGTTGAGCCGTTCAGCGCCTGGCTCGCGAGGTTCAGCTGGCCCACGCCGCTGTTGGTGCGCTCGTTTTTCATGAAGGAGTAGCGCAGCGTCAGCGTATTGCTCTTGCCCATCTGCAGGTCCACCCGCGGAGAAAACATTGTCACCGTGTTTGGACTGGGCAGCGCCTGGTTGAACGCAATCTGCGATGTGCCCGCCGTATCCAGTACGGTCGCATGGATCACGGTATTCGTCTGCGAGCTGCGCCGCTCGAAGTTGGTAAAGTACGATGCCTTCTTGCTCAGCGGCCCGTTGATGTCTCCGTTGAACTCCAGCGTGTGGTACGACGGCTGGTCCTTCACAAACGGGTTCTGCGTGTTGAACGCGGAGTCGTTGCCATAGATGTAAATATCGCCGTGCAGCTTGTCCGTGCCCGGCTTGGTGAAGATCTCGATCATCCCGCCGCCGGGATCGGTATCGTTGCGCGCGGAGTAGGGATTCTGGTTGATGCGAATCTCGCGGATCGTATTCTTCGGCGGAAGGGTGCCGCCTGAAAATCCGTCGACGTATATGCTCGGCGCATCTCCGCCAGACAGCTCCTGCAGCTGTTGCTGAAGCATGCTCGGCTCATTCGCAAGCTCGTCGAGCGCTCTCCCCTTGAGCACGATCGCATCGCCGTTTCGGTTCGGATCGGCCTGGTCCCCCATATCGTCCGCGGACACATCCAGCTGCACCTGCTGCGTCTCGATCGCGAGCCGCACATCCAGCGTCTGCACAGGCGAAGCATTTACGGTAATTGCGCGGCTCGCGAAATCCGCAAATCCCGCAGCCTTCACACGAATGAGATAACCGCCGGGTGGAACATTGGGGAAGCTGTAACGCCCGTCGGCGGCGGTCACCTGCGTCTGCAACGCAGCGGACGATGGATCGATGGACAATTCCACCGTTGCGCCTGAAATCAGCGCGCCGCTGGGGTCGGTCACGGTTCCCCGCAGCGTCGACGTTACAGTTGCCGGCGTCGCAGCCTGAGGAGTTGCCGCGGCTCCTTGCCCATTGTTCGTAGACTGTGCGGCGGCCGCGGTTTGCAGCAGCAAAAGCAGGAAGAAGCTCAGCAAGGTCGAACTGTTTTTGTGCACAAGTGTCCTGGTATTTGCAGGTGCTTGTTGAATATACGCAGGCAGCGTCCAGAAGATAGCCCCCTCTGGTTAACCTTTCATGGCCCTCAGCCGCGCGGTGTGTCTGCTCGATCAGCAACACGGAGGTGCGATCCTGCTCAAGACGTACCGAAAAATCTCCGCAGCTTTCCCGCACCCTCCCGCATCCAACACAAATCGCAAGCAGTTCCGCCACGGGTCCACCTGATCCTTCACGCGCCGTTTATACTTTAAGTTCCAGCGAATGAGATTCAATCGCCTTCCTGCCGCGGGCCTTCTCGCCCTCATCCCCGCCCTCACCGGATGCCTCACGCACACCCGCACCGTCCTCAAAACGCGGCCGCCAGACGTCGTCTATAGCACCTCACTCGACCATCTGCTCCAGCAGGTCTCCGACCGTTACAACGCCACCAGGTCTGCCACCCTCTCCGTTGAAATCTCCGCCTCCACCGGCGGCAGCCGCGAGGGCAAGGTCACCACGTCGCTCAACTTTTCGGGCTACATCATTCTCCAGAACCCAGACCACATCCGCGTCGTCATCCTGGTCCCTTTCATCGGCAGCCGCGCCATGGAGATGGTCTCAGACGGCAAAGCGTTCAGGCTGCTCATACCCCGTCAGAACTGCGCCATCGTCGGTTCCGACAATGCGCCTCCGCCTCCTCCCCCGGGGGTCAACGAAACTCTCTCCGAGCGTCTCTATCGCCTGCGTCCCGCCGTCATCCTCGACTCGCTGCTGATTCCACCGCTCGGGCCCGGTGAAGACGTCTCCCGCACCCAGGACAGCCGCATCCTGGAAGCGCCCAAAACCAAGGCAGGTATCTTCACCGGCGCAGCCCTGCGCAAGGAACTTATTGAGGAGCCCGACTACGACGTAGAATTCCTGTCCCTACCGCAAGGACAGGTTGCTCACACCCTCCGCGTGTTGCACATCGGACGATCCAACCTGCTTCCCTATCGCCAGGACATCTACGACGCCGACGGCAGGATTGAAACCGAAGCCTTCTACTCCGACTATCACAAGTTCGGAGACATCAATTTCCCTACCAAAATCGTCATCCAGCGCAAACTTGACGACCTCGGCCTCACCATCACAATCTCGCCAGGGAAAACTCACTTCAATCAACCGCTCGAGGGCGATGAGTTCGACTTGCCCATCCCACCCACCTACGCCGTCCAGAACATGGACGACCCTGTCAGCGCCAAATCCAACCCCTGCGCCGCGCATAACGTCGCACCTGCTGCAGCCGCGAAATAACCGACAACTAACAACTGAGACCTGGCAACTTCCGCGCGTGCTCCGCGATCGCCGCATTGATCTCCAGCGCCAGCCCCAGCGCCGCTCGACCGTCAGCCAACGTCACCTCGGGTGCTGTCCTCGTTCTCACCGCATTCAGAAACGACTCGATCTCCAGCCGCAACGGCTCACCCTGTTCCACCGGCATCTTCTTCAGCTCCATCCCCGGCGTCGGATGGGCTTCTGCCATCGAACGCTCGGGTGCCCCATCCGTGAGGGCTTTATCGTCACGGGTGGGATGCTGACTGCTCGCCGCGATAATCTGTTGCATCTGCTCCCGGCTCATCATCGCCATCCCCTTCGCCGCCGCGCTCACATCGATCACCAGCAGGTCCTGCCGCGCAAAATCCAGCGACAAGTACTGATGCGGCTGAAAGAACCGCATCTTGCGCACGCGCTCGGTACTCACGCGGCTCGCCGTAAAGTTCGCCACGCATCCATTCGCAAATTCCAGCCGCACGTTCGCAATGTCCACCTTGGGCGAAAGCACCGGCAGCCCTACCGCACGCACCTCGCGCACCGGCTCGCCCACCAGGCTCAACACCAGGTCCAGGTCGTGGATCATCAGGTCCAGCACGACATCTACATCCAGCGCGCGCGGCGTAAACACGCTCAGCCGATGCACCTCAAAGAACATCGGCCGGTTCAGCATCCCGCGCACCGCCCGCACCGCCGGATTGAAACGCTCCAGATGCCCCACTTGCACCATGCGCCCCCTCTCGCGCGCAACCGCAGCAATCGCATCCACCTCATTGAGGCTCGCCGCAAGGGGTTTCTCAATCAGCACATCGACGCCGCTCGCCATCAGCTCGCGCGCCGTCGCCGCATGGTCCACCGTCGGCACACACACACTCGCCGCATCAATTTTCCCAGGATGCCTGGGTGCCCCATCCGTACGCGTTCTATGCGGACGGGTGGGGTACGAACCGCTCGCCGCGATGCACTCCGCAATCGTCGCAAACCCACGCACACCGAACTCCGCCTCGGCCCGCTTGCGCGCCGCCTCGTTCGGATCGATCACCGCCGCCAGCTCAACCTTATAGCCCGCGCGCTCCAGCTCGCGATACACCCGCAGATGGTTGCGCCCAAACACGCCCGCGCCTACCACCGCAACGCGCAGCGTCTTATTCGCGTCGACCTCCGTCATCGACGAATCCCTCGAACCTCGAACCCTTGACCTCGCACCTACTTAATAGGCGCCTCAACCGCCTGCCGGCATCGCGCATACAGCGCCAGCAGCTCCGTCACCTGGTCGTCGGCCTTCGCGCCGCCCGCCGCGCCGAACCCTGTCGTCCCGGCCGCCTTCACACCCACGTGCGCCTGCGCCGCCACAAACTTCAACAGATCCAGCGCAATGTCCGCATCACGCCGCTGCCCATTCGCCACATCACTCATCTCGTCTCAATCCTCTCAGCCCTGTCGGCTTCCACCCGATGGTATCCATCCGCGCCACCTGCACGCAAATCGCTCGATCCATGCTCGGAACACTATTTCATTCGCATCAATCATTGCGCGATGGATGAAGAGGCAGCAGCCAGGAAAGCGGTTCCGGCGATCTTGGGCGCTCGCGTCCTGGAGCACCGGCGCGACTGCATCAGCGACCATGCGGCCGGTCCAACTAATTCTCCGCAGGCACGCGGTCGACCTCGTCGATGACAAGTAGTCGACGGGGACTTTGGCGGGTTTGAGCTTGAGGCCAAGCTGTTGCTGAGGCGGTGAGATGGCGGAAGCCAGCGGGAGTTGTGGGGCGAAAGGGCACATCCTCAGACAAAACTGCAAGCCGTGTGTTGCAATAACAACAAAAGTGTGTTGCAATAGCAACATGGGGCGTGGACTATGGAAATGAATCTGGACGCGATCTTTTATCGGCGGGCGGTGAAGTGCTTTGATGGCGCTGAAATCTCCGATGGGCTTCGCGAGCAGATTCTCCGTGCTGCCAGTTATGCTCCGTCCAGCTTCAATCTCCAACCGTACAAGTTGTATTGGGTCAGCTCCGCCACGAAAAGGATGGAGGTTGCACGGCTGTGCCTGAACCAAAAGCCGGCACAAACCGCATCGGCTTTGATTGTGGCGGTTGCCGACCTGCGATCCCTTGCGATCACTTCGAAACTCCAGGCGGAATGCATGCGCGCAGGCGACTTCAGCGAACAGAAGGTTCGCGACTATGAGAGGACAGCAAGGATCGGACGCATTTTGTTTCAGCCGGGCCCGTTGGGTATCTTCGCTGCGATCAAATGGATCATCTTCCGCGTGTTCAATATTTGGAAGGTCTTCGGCATGCCCCCTCTCTTCCGGCACGACTTGATGAAGTGGGCGACGAAAAGTACATCGCTGGCCTGTCAAAACCTGATGATTGCTTCCGAAGCGTTGGGTATGAACACATGTCCGATGGAGGGCTTCGACGGCCGAAGACTCTTGCGATACCTTGGTTTGTCCGGCAGGCAACACGAGGTGGTGATGGTGATTGCGATGGGCAGGAAAGCAGCTGACTATAGCGGAGGGCCTCAGTGGCGAAGGCCTCTCGACAAGACGGTGATCATCCTATGAACGCGATACCTCGACAGGAAATTCCCAACGACATCCTCCGAGACTCGATTCTCGCCCACATTGCTGCCGCATATTTCTCCGTGGGCAAACGACTGGAGCGAAAGACCCAATGCTCCGCAACTCGCGGCTTCATTCTCTCGGCATTGCGGAACGGAACTGTGCTGAACCAAAACCAGATTGCCACTCTGCTGGCTATCGATCGCACGGTTGTGCACCGGGCGGTCAAATTGATGGTGAAGGAAGGGCTGCTGGTGGAGCGCAAAGGAGCATCGGGGAAAGAGATTCCGGTCTCTCTGACGGCGAAAGGACGAAACTACCGGGAACGCCTGATCAAAACCCGAGTAGCCGCGGATGAGGCCCTGCGCCAGCAGATGACGGCGGAGGAGCGAGAGATTTTTCTCCGGCTTTTACGACGGGCTGCCGAATGCAAGTTCTGACTGAGTGTTGTTATGCGTGGGGAAGCGCCGGCTAGTTCTCTGTGGGTACGCGATCCACATGATCGATTACGAGATAACTCACTGGGACCTTTGCTGGCACAAGTTTGAGGCCGAGCTGCTCCTGGATGGCCGTAAAGATGGATGGCAGGCTGGAGTTAGGGTCGTCGGACGGTGCGAATTTGAGATGAACATCGTAAGTGTCGGAGAGGCCGGTTTTATCAACAACAGGTTGCCCTGCGGGGCCGTTGAGGATGTGGGCGAGTGTCTCGGCGGAGATGCCCCATGCGTCGAGGCCGCTTGACCATACCTGAGCATGAAAGGCACTGGGCATATCCTTCGGCCGCGCGCCCTCGCGGGCGGATTGGAGCTTCGGTCCTGTTTTTGCCACGACCAGTTCGTAACCTGAGACGGCGTGGCTCTCGCGATGGACCTTGAGGTTAAACCGTTGGGCGAGGAGATTCTGGAGAAGCGGCTGCATCTCTTCCCGCGTAAGCGGTTTGCCGTCAGCTACGGTTGCGTCGACGTCGTAGAGCTGGGAAGCGCCCCAGTCAGGGGATTTCTCAATGTCCATTCCGAACGCCTGCCCGACGAGCAAGACCAGCGGCGCATTGTGCATGAAGAAATGGGGCGTCGGGTAAGTAGATGTCGAGAACTGGCCGATGCCCCGCTGAAGTTCTTCGAGCGTATGCGGGGAGACCATTTTGATCGAAGCGACCTCAAAGGAGGATGCCGTGGCAGACGCGGCGCCGGTAGCTGGAGTGGCCGACTGCGGCGCAGGCGCTTGCGCGTTAGCCGGGAGCGCGACAGCGGCGAACAAAACGGGCGCGAGAAAGATGCGGCGGCGCAGATGAGCTTTCATGGCAAAAAGCATGTTACAGGAGTAATACGTATGGCAAGGTTAGGCGGAATGCATCTTGCGGGGCACCGCGATCATCCAAAAATTGGCTTGACTGTGTGCGGGCTGCGTTCTAGTCTGTGCGCAACTTCGGCGAATATTTGGCAACTTACGCCAACCCGGCCCACGCCACCCAGACAACCCATCGTGCTGCGCAGCCTGCGGTTTGGCGTGCGCGAAACATGATCGTCTGCCTGTCGCGAGCGCGATGCCGACGGAACCAAAACAACCCTGCTGTCGTTTCTGGATTGAGGCCGGTCTACAACCCTGCACGCCCTGACGGAGGTCAGACGAACGCTTGATCAAAAAATCCCTGGAGATCACGCCTGGCATTGAGCCCCTGTACGGGACCCGCGACGAAAACCTTCGCCTGATGGAAGATTCCCTCGGCGTCACGATCGACCTCAGGTCCGATGCAATTGTAGTGACCGGCCCGGAGGCGGGCGTGGCGCAGGTAGAGCGCATCTTCACCGACTATGAGGCGCTGCGGCGCGGCGGGGTGACGCTCCAGAACGGCGAACTGAAGGGAATGCTGCGACTGGTGATCGCCGATCCGTCGGTGACGCTGAAGGCCCTGGTGGATTCCGGGCGGCAACGGTCGACGGGCGTGAAGCGAATGGTGCAACCGCGGTCGCCGAACCAGCGTAAGTATGTCGAGGCGATCGAACAGAGCGACATGATTTTTGGCCTCGGGCCGGCTGGCACAGGCAAAACCTATCTTGCGGTGGCGATGGCTGTTTCGGCGCTGATGGCCAAGCGGGTCAACCGCATCATTCTCGTTCGGCCCGCGGTGGAAGCCGGCGAGCGGCTCGGGTTCCTGCCAGGCTCGTTGCAGGAGAAGGTCGATCCCTATCTGCGGCCGTTGTATGACGCCCTGTATGACCTGCTCGATCCGCCGAAGGTGGACAAACTGCTGGAGACCAACGTGATCGAAGTGGCGCCGCTCGCGTTCATGCGCGGGCGCACCCTCTCGGACGCGTTCATCATCATGGACGAGGCGCAGAACACCACCAACGAGCAGATGAAGATGTTCCTCACGCGCATGGGCAATGGGTCGAAGGCAGTCATCACCGGCGACCTGACGCAGATCGACCTGCCCAACCCGAAGCGCTCGGGCCTGATCGAGGCTCTGAGCGTGCTCGACGGCGTGGAGGGGATTCGCTTCTGCCACTTTGAGGATGTCGATGTGGTTCGGCATCATCTCGTGCAGCGCATCGTTCGCGCCTATGACAGCTACGGCCGCGCACAGCAGCAGCTTCCGCTGGAGCTCGGCGAGGGAATCGCAGCTGGGTTGGAGACACCGGCCGATCCAGGAATCCAACGCGTGGCCAAACCGCAATAGGGGCCAGGCGATTGCGGTAGGATTAACGACGGAGGGCGAATGCGCCCTCCGTTGCCATTTGTGAGAGACGTTGCGCACAATGATTACGATCGAACCTCCGCAGGGTATAGGCCAGACCGTTGAAGCAGGCCTGGCGCGGGCCTCGCTGCTGCGCTTTCTCCGGCTTGCGCGGGCCGCTGTGGGACTCGAGGGCGAAGTGCATGTGCTGCTGTCCGATGATGCGACGCTGCGGCGGCTGAACCGGCAATTCCGCGGCAAGGACAAACCAACTGATGTCCTCAGCTTTCCGGCTGGCCCCACTACGGCATTCTCTGCGCAAAAGGAACTCGCCGGCGATCTCGCTATCTCGCTTGAAATTGCCGCGAAGCAGGCAAAGCATTTTGGCCACACAGTGGGTGATGAGGTTCGTGTCCTGATCCTGCACGGCCTGCTGCATCTGGCCGGTCTTGATCACGAACAGGACAAGGGACAGATGGCCGCACGCGAGGCCGAACTGCGCAGCGAACTTGGGCTGTCAGGCGGGTTGATCGAGCGCATGGTTAGTAAGAGAAAACCAAATGCGCAGCTTCCTCGAGCCGGCGCAAAGCGGCTCGCTCGGGATGACGGCAGGAAAATGAAAAAGGTGCGCGCGTGAACGGCGCGGGCCTGTGGCACGACCTGACGATTGCCGGGTTGCTGTTGCTCCTTGCGCTGGCCTCATACGTCGATCGCGTCTACACCGAGATGGGCAAGTTTCTCGCGCGCGAATATGAGGAAAATATTGAGGCGTGGACGCGGGCGGTCGAACCGAAGCTGCACCTCGGACGCGAGTCGGTCGCGCTTTCGGCGTCAGTGCTCCGCCAATTGGCGCTTGCGGCGATTGCACTGATCGCGGGTTTGCGGCTCTACACGCATGTGCGCGCCATGCCTATGCTGGCGCGTGCGCCCAGCGTGGACGAGATCGCGCTGACGGGCGGTTTGCTGGTCCTGCTGATTCTGCTGTTCGACCGGCTGATACCGCAGTTGCTCTTTACGCGGACGCGCGGACTGTGGATCGCGCACATCCGGTATTTCTTGCAGGCGCTCTTCTACCTGATGCTGCCCATCACGCTGACGCTCGGGCTGCTGCTCTCCATCGTCGCGCTGGCGGAGCCCGAGGATGCGGCGGAAGAAGACCGGCCGTCGGAGGCGGTCGAAGCCCTGCTCGAGGCAGGCGAAGATGAGGGCATCCTCGAAGAGAGCGACCGCGATCTGGTGCGCTCGGTGGTCGAGTTCGGCGACAAGGTAGTGCGTGAGGTGATGACGCCGCGGCCGGAGATCTTTGCCGTGCCGGAGACGCTGACTCTCGAAGAGTTTCTCGCCCGCCTGAAGGAGAATGCCTTCTCCCGCGTGCCGACCTATGCGGACTCGCTCGACCACATCACCGGCATTGTCTTCGCGCGCGACTTGTTGCAAGCTGTCGGCACGGACGCGATGCACGCGACCGTCGCCGACCTGCAGCGCGAAGCGGAGTTCGTGCCCGAGACGAAGAAAGTGGCGGAATTGCTGCGCGAGATGCAGCACGCACAGCAGCACATCCGTGTCGTGATCGACGAATACGGCGGCGTTGCGGGGGTGGTGACCATCGAGGACTTGCTGGAGACAATCGTCGGCGCCATCGCCGACGAGCATGACGAGCCCGAAGAGAACACGGAGGCAGTGCGCGAGCCGGACGGCAGCTTCGTGGTTCCGGGCAGCTTCGAGGTCTCACGCCTGCGCGAGTTGTTTGCCGATTCGCCTGAAATGCATGCACCGGAAATCGAAAAGAATAAGTCACCTGAGCCGGGGACCGAAGAAGAGGAGTCCGAAACCGTGGAACGCAATGGCACGTCGTGGACGCCTCTATCGCTGCCGCAGCACTATGAGGCGACGACGCTGGGCGGCCTGGTCAGTGAGATCGCAGGCCACATTCCGCTGCCGGGCGAGATCGTTGAGGAAGACGGCCTGCGGCTGGAGGTGCTGGCGTCGACGGAGCGCAAGGTGGAGCGCGTCCGCGTGGGAAGAAGCGAGGCAGGGAGTCAGCAAGTCAGCGAGTCGAACGGTTGACTACTCGCATTTGCCTTTGCACTTGATGGCGTAGCTCGCGAGGTCCTTGATCGGCTCGTTGTAGCGGATGTTGGAGTAGCTGGCAGTGTTGGTGTTGCCGGCGGGATCGAAGGTTTCGAGCTTGAGGGAGACGTCGCGCGCTGGATCGACCCACATGGTGATGTGGGAGTAGTTGGCCTTCACGCTGGGGTCTTTGGAGACGAGATCAAGCTTCTCTACCTTCACGCCATCGATGGTTTCGGAGCCCTGGTCGCTGATGTTCCATGCCTTGGCGAGATCGGAGCCGGAGCCGCCGAAGCCGAGCGTGAGATAAGTCTGGAAGCGCGCCTGATCGGCCCCGCTCGCTGCATGGGTCTCCACATGATTGGGCCCGGCCTGATAGACGCGGAGCGTGCCGGCCTTGTACTCCATGACGGTGCCGTCGTCGAGCTTCAGACCCATCTGGACGGAATTGCCGGTGCGCAGAAAGTAGATGGAGCCGGTCTGCGTGGTGGTGTCGTGGACGAGGCGATCGTACTGCTCACGCTTGATGCTCGCCTGGGCCTTCTGGAAGTTCTTACTCGATGCGTCCATCTGCGTGAGCACGGCGCTCAGGTTGCCGCTCTGTGCCATGCCGGTGCAGGGAAGCAGGGCGAGTGCGGCGGCGATTGCGAGGATGCGAGGGCGGTTCATCGTCCATTGCATAGGCTCAACATTGGATGCGTTGCTCGAGCCGGAAAGACCAGGGATCTTTGCCACCCGATCCATCAGCGGAGCACCCAGGCATCGTAGGCAACGATCTTCTTCTGGGCGTCGTAGACCGGGTCGGCATGCTCATAGGTGACTGCGCCGGCGATGGGCTCGACCACGTGAAGGATGGCAGCTCGACGGTCTGCTTCACTCTGGTTAGGAGTTGGACCACCCCGGACGTCAGTGCGTATCTGGTAGACGAACTGGGCGCTCGAACCAACCTGGCCGGCCTCCCTGACGAGGACCTCGGTGGAGCGGACGGCGACGGTTTCGACGGGGCGGTCTTTGAAGTCGATGAAGCGAGGTGAGACAAAGAGGAAGAGCAGGATGAGGGTGACCAGCACGTCATAGTGGAGGCTGCCGCGCTCGTAGGTCCACCAGAAGTAGCTCTTCAACAGATTGGCCATGGTTGCCCCCTCCCCCTCCCTATCCAATTCTCTATATTCTTGATTCTATTGTTCTTACGTCCCATCTTCTTGATTGCAAACGGCTTATGGATAAAGCCTTGAAAACAAACGAGCCGAAGGCAATCTGATTGTGGTTTTCTCACAACTGACTTCTCTTAAAGTATAGCAGGTCTGTCAAGAGTAGACGAGAGTAAGGCATTGATTCTAAAAGCGGAAATGGGTAACACGTCCGACGCGCGCCGCTCCGGACGGACAAGCCGCCAGCTCCGCGATTCAAGAGCGGTTGTGGATGAAGCTGGAGGCGGTGAAAGCGCCGGGCCGATGTGATGGTGGTCGACAGCGCGCAGAGGCGCCAGCCAACTAGACGGCCAAGCGAAATAGTGAACGTGCTTGACGCGAGACCATTCACCGCGTAACTTTGCAATACAAAGCATAGTTGCCCTATGAGCGATCTCAACCAGGCACTTGTCGATATCCGCGCGATCCGCAGGCAGATGGCGGAGGCGACGGAGTTTCGCGGGTACGGGCCGCTCACGCTCTTTGGGACGGCAGTGGCGGCCTTGGCGGCAGGAGCGGCGCAGGCGTATTGGGTTTCCGATCCAGCAAATCATCCAGCGCAATATGTGGCGTTGTGGCTGGCGACCGGCGTTTTTTCGGCGGGGCTGATCGCGATGCAAATGCTGACGCGCGCCAACCGCCTGCATTCCGGTATGGCGGACGAGATGATCCGGATGGCAGTGGCACAATTTCTTCCCGCGGCGATTGCGGGGGCGATTCTTCCATTTGTGCTGCTTCATGCAGCGCCGGGCGTGATATGGATGCTGCCCGGGCTGTGGCAGATTGTGTTCGCACTCGGGGTGTTCGCTTCGTGCAGATGCCTGCCGCGTGCGATGTATCTGGCGGGCGCTTGGTTTCTGTTCACCGGACTGGTCTGCGTTTCGGTGGGAGATGCGCGCGCTCTGGCGCCGGCAGCGATGGCGGTTCCGTATGGCTTGGGCATGGCGATGGTTGCGGCTATCCATCACTTTTCCCAAAAGAAGGCACAGACCAATGACGAAGAAGTCTAAGGCTGCGGCTCCCTTTGCGTATGAAGGCCTAAGCCGTGTGATCCATGAGCGCGCGCGGCTCAGTGTGCTGACCTCGCTAATGACCCATCCGAAAGGGCTGAGCTTTGTGGAGTTGAAACGGCTCTGCGCGCTGACAGACGGCAATCTTGCAAGGCATCTGCAGGTGCTGGAAGAGGACGACATGGTGCGAATCACGAAGGACGGCGATGGCGCGAAAGCGCAGACGACGGTCCGGGTGACAGCTTCGGGACGCAGCCGCTACCTCGAATATCTCCGTGTGCTGGAACAGGTGGTGCGCGATGCGACCGCTGTGCAGCATGACGAAGGCGAGAACTTTTCTCTGAGGAATCTGAGGCCAGTGAAGGCTTAGAGAAAGTGCCCGGGCTGAAGCCCATGGTTTCTTGTGGCTGGCGAGCCTATCTCGCTCTGGCCGCGATTGGGATGAGGGGAAGACTTGCCATGGTTGAAACACGTCTATGCTGGCAAGGAAGGTGTCTCAATGCGATGGCGCGTTTGGCTGTTGGTGCTACTGGTGATTGGAGTGATCGGGGCCCCGGCGCAGACTTCCGCTCCTGTAGCGGCTGACAGCACTCCAGCGGCTCTTAGCGCGGATACCACGCCTACCATCAAACTCCAGTCGAATCTGGTTGCCGTGTCGGCGATTGCGCGCGACAAGGACGGCAAGCCGCTCTCCGGCCTCACTCGTGATGCATTCGTGCTGAAGGAAGATGGAAAGCAGCAAGCCATCACGTATTTCTCGCAGGGGTCCGATCTGCCGCTGACGCTGGCGTTGATGGTGGACACAAGCCGCAGCCAGCGTGGCTACATCGCCGATGAGATAGCCGCAGGCCACGCCTTTTTTCCCGCGATGCTCACGCGGCCGGACGATCGTGCAGTCCTCATCCAGTTCGAATCTACCGTGCTGCAGCTGGTAAAGCTCACAAACTCCGCTACGACCCTCGAACATGGCCTGGCGTATCTAACGCAATCGCACGATGACATTGCCGTGGCCGGTCCGCGTGGAGGCGGCACGCTACTGTATGACGCCATTGTGGCCGTCTCGCGCCTGGCGTTGGGGAACCAGTTTGGACGTCGCGCGATGGTGATCCTGACCGATGGCGGCGACGACGGAAGCCACTTCAAGGCGAAGGATGCGATCCGCGCTGCGCAGGGCGCCGACATCATGATCTACTCCGTCTACTACTCGAGTGGCGGCGGGAGTATCGGCGCATTGAATGACCTGTCGAAAGCCACCGGAGGCCGTGTGTTTACCGTAGGCGCGCAAAACTCGCTGCAGCAGATTTATGCCGACATTGCCACGGACATGCGCCAGCAGTACGAACTTGGCTACGTGCCTCCGCCATCCAAGCCAGACAAATATCACAAGATCGATCTCACGCCGAAGGACAAGATGCTGACCGTACAGGCGCGGGAGGGATACTACACGCCGAAGTAGATCGGGGCAGGCACATTCAGGAGCCCTGCGAACAGCTGTACCCAGCGACTTTCCATTGCATATCCGGCGGATTGACTTTCCCCGCTTCAATGTCTACATTGTAGACATGGTTTGCCCGAAAGTGAGTCACGGCGAAACAGGAAGAGATTCCTATTGACCGCGCTGCGTTACATCGCGAAAGTTGTCCGGGGCGCCGCGTTGCTCGCTGCCTTCGTCGCATCGGGGATTGCAGTCCTGCTATGCCTGTTATGGCTCGACCACCGGCGCGATACTACTTTGTTGCCGCCAACCGGCCCTTTTGCGGTAGGCCGCACCATGGAGGAATGGGACGATCCGGGAAAACCTGAATTACTTGCGCCGTCACCGGAGCCGGAGCCGCGGAGGATGGTGGCGTGGATATGGTATCCGGCGAAGAAAGAGGCGTCTCCGCATTTTGCGCCGTATCTTCCGCCTGCGTGGCGGCAAGCGATGGAGCAACACGAGGGAGTTCTTCTCAGCCGCATTCTTACTCGGGACTTGTCGCGGGTCCGCACCCACAGCGAGATGGATGCCGAGGTTGCGTCCGATGAGGCACAGTATCCGATTGTGCTGATGCGTGCAGGCGCATCTGCGTTGACGACCGACTATACGGAGATCGCGGAGGACCTGGCGAGCCATGGCTACGTTGTGGTGGGGGTGGATGCGCCGTATCGAACGGTATTAGTAGTGCTGAACAACGGGAAGGTTGTGAACCGAGCGCGGCAGAATGATGCAGAGCTTGTGAGCGGACCAGAGCAGGAGCAGCTTGGGGCGAAGCTTGTGAACGCCTGGAGTTCCGATACGAGTTTTGCTGTAGATGAACTGCAGAAGCTCTCCCAAAGCGACAGCAGGTTCCGCAACAGGCTCGATTTTGGACGCATTGGCATGGTTGGTCATTCTTTGGGTGGGGCTACGGCGCTGCAGTTTTGCCATGATGACATGCGATGCAAGGTGGGGGTTGATATCGATGGCGCGCCACAAGGGCCGGTGATTCATGAAAGGCTGTCACAGCCCCTTCTGTTTCTTCTCAGCGATCATCGTCACGATCCAAAGGAAGAGGTCCGCCAGGTGAAGAGCGACATTGCTTCCATCTATGACCAGTTGCCGCCGGACCGGCGCCTGGAAGTTGTGATGCGAGGCGCAAACCATTACGGCTTCAAGGATGATGGCGCTCTGCTGAAAAGCCCCCCACTTCGCTGGGTCTTACGAAAGGCGAACGTAATTGGCATGGAGGGGCCTCGCCAACTGGAGTTGACGAGAGACTGTGTTCGTTCCTTTCTGGATATTGCGCTGCAACAAGGTGGCGCACCCTCGGGTTTCGCAACGGCATGCGCGGGTGATGACTTCGATCGCATTCCTTGAAGATTGCGAAGGCTATTGCACGCCGAGTAGGCTATGGCTCTTGTCTCATGGGGCTGATGCCGGACCTTATCCAAATTGTCGATGCTGCACTTGCCGATGCCGCTCGCCGCAGCGGGGCTCATCTGGTATGCCGTCCCGGCTGTACGCAGTGCTGCGTCGGCGTCTTCGCGATCTCGCAGCAGGACGCGACGCGTCTGCGCGAGGGGCTCGTTCAGCTCTCGCAAACGGATGCGCCCCGTGCCGATCGTGTACGTCATCGTGTCGCAGCATCCATCGCACGGCTGGAGTTCAGTTTCCCCGGCGATCCGGCGACGGGGATTCTCGCAGAGGATTTGGAGGCTGAGGATGCCTTTGAAAGCTTCGGTAATGAGGAGGTGTGTCCCGTCCTCGATCCGGCGAACGGAACCTGCGATCTCTACTCGGCGCGTCCCGTTCTGTGCAGGACCTTTGGCCCGCCCATGCGCGACGCCGATGGCAATCTGGCCGCATGCGAGCTCTGTTACACCGGTGCGACAGAAGAAGAGATCGCGGCGTGCGAGGTCGATCCCGGCATCCCGGCGATCGAAGAACGCAGCCATGAGGCCTTCAATGTTGCCCATGGCGTTTGCGGGGAGACTATCGTTGCTTTCGCGCTGAGCTCGCGCTAGAGCGATCTAACACTCCTAAGCAAAAGAAATGCCCCACCCAGCAGGGCGGGGCGAGTGGAAGACGTCTGTACCTAACTACGGGATGTAGTAGCGCATGCCAGTAAAGATCATGTTGTCCAGGCCGCGCGGGCCGCTGGGCGTCGTGGCATTGCCGACGCCAGACCAGAGGTTGCGCTGGATGTACTGGTAGTTGACCTGGTACTGAATGCGACCATACTTCGGGCTGTTGGCAACGCGATAGGTAAAGCCGAGCAGGCCTTCCTGGATGTAGCGGGTGGGCGAAGCGCAACCGCTGGCTGAAGGCGAGCCGCCGGTAGAGGAGCCGGGATTGGTGGGGAGGGCGTAGCAGCCTGCGTCGTTCAGGTTGCGGGCGCCATAACCCATCAGCGCGCCGTTCAGAGTTCCACCCGTTGGAGCGGTGATGGTGTAAACCGTGCGCTGGGCGTACTCCCCTCCGTAGTAAGCGTACAAGTCCAGCTTCGGCGTCGGGTGGGTCTCCAGCGAGAAGAGACCGTGATAGTTGCGGATGGGCTCGAGCGTGCCATCGGGATGGAGCGTTGCGTCGGCCAATTGCGCCGAGCCATAGCGGCCTGTGCCGTCGCCTGCCATGGCATAAGCAGCGATGTCCATGTACTTATTTGGCGAGACGCGTGCGCCGCCGAAGACGCCGCCCGCGGTTTTCGTGCTGCTGACATAGTTTTGCGAATAGATGTAGCTGCTCGCATTCGTAGTGAGAATCGGATAGTTGTAGTCGCGCATGAAGCGGGCGATGCCACCCAGCTCAAAGTGCGCATGCGGCAGGTCGAAGGTGCTCTTCACCACGAAGTCCGGCGAGACGTTGTTGGCGTAGGTGCCATTGAAGGCGTTGTAGAGGCCGCCATTCTGGCCGGTGCCAGAAAAGAAGAAGTTGGTGGGAACCGCGCCGGCGGTCGCAGAAGTCGCGGTGAAGTTGGTGATCTGAGCGTTCTCGGCGGAGGCTGCCAGCGTGAGCATGCCGCCCTTCTTCACATCGCCGAAGGTCTGCTGAATGCGGATCGCAGGCTGACGCGCCCAGCTGAATCCAACGGTGTACTGCGCGTCGACGGAGTTGGGCAGCTTCTCCGTGCGGTTATTGGTGCTGGTGCCGGTCTCGGTGACGAGCGACCACATCTGGCCGCCCGTGATCGTGAAGCCACTGGCAAGCGCCGCCTGTCCCCAGAACTGGCGTTGCCGCAGGGTGTAGCTGTTGGATTGGTTGCCGTTGGAGGTAGTGCCGGAGCTGAGGAAGTCGCCCTCGAAATAGCCGGAGAGCTTGAACTTGCCGGCATCGCCGACGAAGAGCGCGCCGAGGCGGCTCTGGCGGCCGGAGAAGTTGAGTTCGCTGACGTGGCCCTGGTTGGCGCTGGGGAGCGGGATGGTATTGAACGGGGTGTTGATGTCGGAGTTGACGGAGCGCTGCCGCCACACGTTTTCAAATGCGAAGAAGGCGACCGGAGTAATGGTGACACCTTTGTAGTGGAGCGCAGCCGGCGAATCGATCTTCTCGTTCAGGTCGGCCTTGGTCGTGCTGATGGTGTCGATCAGGTTCGTCGCGTTGTTCTTCAGGTCAGTGACCGTGGTGTCGATCGCGTCCACCTTGGCCGCCTGGGCGTGCGCGGCGGTTTGCGCCTGCTCGGCTGCGGCGGTGGCGGACTGTGCCTGCTGGCTGGCTTCCGCAGCCTGCGACTGCGCGCTGGTGGCGGCGGACTGCGCGCTAGAGACAGCGGCATCCTTCGAAGCATTCTGCTGTTCCAGCGCTTCGATCTTTTTCTCGTCGGCTTCAACCTTCTCTTCCAACTCGCGGATCTCAGGCTGCTCGGCGGTCTCCTTTTTCGCCTTGCCAGGTTTCTTCATCGTGCTCGCGGAGGAGGACGTGCTCTGTGCGTGCAGCGGAAGTGCAGCGGATATTCCGACTCCGAAGATCAGCGTAAAGGCGATCGCTGCGGCGGCTTGTTTCTTCATGGAACCTCGCTTGACTCAAGTTGGGAGCGGAGGGGTGCGCGCCGCGCGATACAACAGGGCCCGCGTGGCCCAGGCTGTCACACCCGCTCTGCTCGGTTGATTTCGCTTCTGAGGCTTTCAAGAGTGTGTGAACAGAGCGCTAATTTCAGGGCTTGCATCTGTTGAATTTGGAAGGAATTAACACCGCATTCACAATCCCGGGCCTTCACGCGACCCATTTAAGGCACCCGCCGCGGACGCCTGCCGCATGGCCTGAGTTCGATCCGCTGGTTTACCGTAGTGGCATGTTGCGGAAATGGATCGGCGTTGCGGCTCTGACGTGGGGATTGCTGGCGGGGATTGGCGAATGTACGTCATGCGCGCAGGCGCTGAATCTGATCCCGATGCCGCGTGAACTGGCCGTGTCAGGTACCGAGTTGCTCAAGGGCCAGATCGAAATTAACTGCGCCGCGCCTTGTGCGGCCGAGGACCAGTTCGCGATCGATGACCTGAAGAAGTGGCTGGCGGCGGATGGTGTCGAAGTGAACGCAGCCGCGACTGTACACGTGCTGGTGGCTCGGTATGGGACAAGTGTGGCGCAGCCCATCTTTCGCGACTCCGCAACGCAGCCGGGCGAGGCAGTAGAGATGCCCGCCGAGATGCAGGCGGAGGGTTATGCCATCAGCCCGGACGGCCACGGCATCGCGCTCACGGCCGCAAGCGGACCGGGAATCTTTTACGCGCTGCAGACGGTGAAGCAGCTTGTCACCGGATATGGGGCGAATGCGGTGCTGCATACGGTGAAGGTACGCGACTGGCCGGCGATGAAATATCGCGGGCTGGACGATGATCTTTCGCGCGGGCCGGTAACGACGCTGGAGTTTGAGAAGAAGTTGATCCGCACCATTGCGGCGTACAAGATCAACCTCTACTCGCCGTACTTCGAGCACACGATGCAATACGCATCGAACCCATTGATTGCGCCGCCGGGCGGAGGCATCAGCGCGGCGGATGCGCAGGAGCTGGTCGCCTACGCGCAGCAGTATCATGTGATTATCGTGCCGGAGCAGGAGGCGTTCGGGCATCTGCACAATGCGCTGATCTGGGAGCAATATCAGCCGCTGGCGGAGACGCCGCACGGCGCGGTGCTGGCGCCGGGCCAGGCCGGATCGGTCGCGCTGATCAAGCAGGAGTTCACCGAACTGGCTTCGCTGTATCCTGGGCCGTTCCTGCACATCGGCGCGGACGAGACGGTAGATCTGGGCCTGGGGCAGACGAAACCGGATGTGGACGCGCGCGGGCTGGGCGCGGTCTACCTCGACTTCATGCAGCAGATTGCGACGGCATTGAAACCGCTGAACCGGCGGCTGCTTTTCTGGGGCGACATCGCGCAGAATTCGCCGGAGCTCCTGAAGACGCTGCCGCAGAGCTTCAAGGACGAGACGATCGCGGTTGCCTGGGGCTACAACCCGGAGCCGAAAGGCTTCACGAAGGTGCTCGCGCCATTTACGCAGGCGGGCTTTGAGACGTGGGTCTCGCCGAGCGTGCACAACTTTCGCGTCGTGTATCCGGACTACGGGATGGGCCTCGAAAATATTCAGCAGTTCACGCGCGACGGGCAAAAGATGGGCTCGACCGGGCAGCTCAATACCATCTGGAACGACGACGGCGAGGGACTGATCAATCAGGATTGGTACGGCATCCTCTTTGGCGCGGCGTGCGCGTGGCAGCAGGGAGAGTCTTCAATACCTGCGTTCGAGAATGCGTATGGTCCGGTCTTCCACGGCGACACGACAGGCGCGCTGAATCAGGCGCAGCGCGAGTTGATGGCGGCGCACGCGGTATTGAAAGAGCAGGCGAAGGTCGGCGACGCGACGAACAACATCTTCTGGCTCGATCCGTGGTCGAAGGATGGACAGAAGATAGGGGCCGAGGTCCGCCCGTACACGCATGAGTTGCGCATGCACGCGGAAGCCGCGCTGACGTTGATCGCAAAGGCAAGAGCCGCGGCAGGAGCGAATCCGATTGCGGGGCCGAGTGGCGCCGGAACCGGGCCAGCATCGACGATGTATGACGCAGCGAAGTTTGGCGCTGCATCGAGCGGGCTGCGCGAGCCGGATGCAGTGGATGCAATGGAGCTGGGCGCACGAAGGATGGATTTTATCGGCCTCAAGTTCCAGCTTGCAGATGAGATGGCGGGAGACTACGCGCGCGCGCAGGCCGATGCCTCGAGTACCGACCGCAAAGTGCGAGCGCAGGTAAGCCATGAGCTGGGCGATATGTATGGCGTGAACGGGCGGCTGGAGGACATGAGGAACGGATACACGCTGCTGCGCGATCTGTTTGAGTCTGCGTGGCTGCGATCGAACCGGCCCTTCTGGCTGCGCAATGTGCTGGAGCAATACGATGCTGCGGCGCAGTTGTGGATTGCGCGCGCGGACAAGGTTCATAGCGCGCAGCGGCAATGGGTAGATTCGAAGACCCTGCCGAACGCGGCGGATCTGGGAATTCCGCCTGCTGCGATTGCTCCGGCGTTTGACGGTGCAGGTGGAGTGCCACCTCCGGCGGCGGCCCAATGAGCGTAAGAGAGATTGCAGCAAGGCAGCTCATCGCCGCGGATGGAATCATCGAACGGCCGCGAATTGAAATCGATACGGATGGGATGATCGTGTCGATTGAATCCGGCGCAGCAAGCGCGGATGAGACCGTAACCATCACCCCGGCGTTCTTCGATGTGCATGTGCATGGCGCGGCAGGTGCGGATGTGATGGAAGGCTCGCACGAATCATTGCAGCGCGTCGGAGAATTTCTCGCGACACGAGGGGTGGCGCATTTCCTTGCGACGACGGTGACAGCTCCGATCGATGCGACACTGCGCGCGCTCGAAGGCATCGCAAACGCGATCGAGGCTTCGCAGAAAGAGTGCAACGGCGCGCGGGCTGTAGGCATTCATCTGGAAGGGCCATTCCTCTCGCACGCCAAACGAGGAGTGCATCCGCCGGCGGCAATCCAGAAGCCGTCGGTAGAACTGTTCGAGCGATTTCAACAAGCTGCGCGCGGCCACATCAAGTTGATGACGATTGCGCCTGAGTCTGAAGGAGCGCTCGATCTGATTCGGCACGCCACGGCAAAGGGTGTCCGCGTTAGCATCGGGCACTCCGACGCAACTGCGGCGGAGGCCCGCGCGGGAATCGCTGCGGGTGCGGTGAGTGCAACGCACACCTTCAACGCGATGCGAAAGCTCGACCACCGCGAGCCGGGCATTGCAGGCGTGGTGCTGGACGATCACGAACTGTACGCCGAACTGATATGCGATGGCATCCACGTTGCGCCGGAGTTTGCGCGGCTCTGGTGGAACGCGAAGGGTGAAGACCACGCAATCCTCGTCACCGACGGCATCTCCGCGACGGGGATGCCCGATGGCGATTACCTGCTCGGCGGGTTGGAAGTAACGGTTGCCGATGGCCGGTGCCTTTTGAAGAGCGACCTCGCGGCAGGCAAGAAGACGCTTGCAGGCTCGGTCCTGACGATGGACCGCGCGGTCGCAACTCTGCAGGCGGTCACGGGTTCGGAACTCGCGCGGGCCGTCGATGCCGCCAGCCGCAATCCGGCCCGTATGCTCGGTATGAGCGGCCTTGTCGAGATCACTGCAGGCAAGCCGGCGAACTTCAACATCTTCGGCGCGGACGGCGAGCTGGAGCGCACGATCCTGCAAGGCCGTGAGGTAGGCCGCGGAATTCGCTGACCTGAATCGGCGAGAGGCTCGCGTTACACTTGAAGGGCCGCACAGGGACCAAGCGAAAGTGGCGGAATTGGCAGACGCACCAGCCTTAGGAGCTGGCGGGGCAACCCGTGGGGGTTCAAGTCCCCCCTTTCGCACCATATTGCCGGCCCTTGCTCCCACCACAGACAGATTTCGAGCGTCTGTGGCGAGTAGGACGCGGAACGCGGACCGAATCGAGACCTTTTATGAGCCAGCCCAACAAGCCCAATGACGCACCTACCGTTCTCGCTCAGCAAAGCCAGGACTACCGCGAGAACTATGCCAACAGTGTGCAGGTGAGGATGAGTGTGTGGGATTTTTTCCTCGTCTTCGGCACCATGCACCAGGACTCACCGGATAAGGTGCAGATCGACAACTTTCAGGGCATCTATCTGAGCCCTCAGCAGGCCAAGGCGCTGTTGAGCGTGCTCGGGCACAATCTGGCGCAATATGAGCAGGCGTTCGGAAAGCTCGCCCTGGAGCCGCAGTTCACGCCGCCCGGGCCTGTGAACTAGAGCGTGACAGCCGGAACGAGCCGCGGCGCGAGAGAATCTCAGCCACCAAGCGGGACACACGCCGGAGCGCCGCTATTTGCGCTGTATCCCATCTTCTTTGCCGCGGTGTATCTCTCGCACGTGACGTTGCTGCGTCTTCCGTATTTCTGGGACGAAGCGGGCTACTACATTCCGGCGGCGTGGGACTTTTTCCGCACTGGTACGCTGATCCCAGTCACGACGGCGTCCAACGCGCATCCGCCGCTGCCATCGATTTTGCTGGCCGGCTGGTGGCATCTGTTCGGATTTTCCCCTGTCAGCACGCGGACACTGGTGTGTCTGGTGGCCGCCGCAGGACTGCTCGCGGTTTATCGCATGGCACGCCTGCTGATGTCTGCGCCCGCGGCTGCTGTACTGGCCGCTCTGACAGGCCTATATCCCGTTTGGTTTGCGCAGAGCACGCTGGCGCACGCGGACATCTTCGCCGCGGCATTTGTGCTTTGGGGGCTGGCGCTCTATCTCGACGGGATCGCGCTGGATGGAATCGCGGCGCGCGATTCGTTGCTGCCTCGCAGTTCACGGCTTAGGACCGGCGCGGCAATTCTCTTCTCGCTCGGTGCGCTGGCCAAGGAGACCGCGATCATCACGCCGTTGGCGCTGGCGGCGTGGGAATGCGCGCTGTGGATACGAGAAGGAGCCAGCCGAACCGGTGTATCGGAAGGCTCGCGACCTGAAAATTCGCGCCTGCGTTGGGTCGCCGCACTGCTCTTTCCTGCATTGCCCCTTGCTGCGTGGTATGGCTATCACTTCCATCGCACAGGGTTCGTCTTCGGCAACCCGGAATTCCTGCGCTACAACGCGACGGACAACTTCAATCCACAGCGCATCGGGCTTTGCCTGTACCACCGGCTGTTGCACCTTACCATGCACATGAACATGTTTGTCGCGGTAACGTGTGCGGCGGCGGCGTGGCTGGCGCCGGCCATCGCGAGTCGCAGCCGGCTTCCGCGCGCAGTGATAGAGGCAGTCAGCGTGGTGCTTCTCGCGAACTGGATCGCCTTCTCCGTTTTGGGAGGGGCGCTGCTGACGCGCTATCTGCTGCCGATGTATCCGCTGGTGCTGCTGATCTGTGTAGCCGAGTGGCGGCTGCACTTCCGCGCATGGGGATGGCTTGCAGCCTTCAGTGCAGCAGCGTTCCTCGCAGGGCTGTGGATCAATCCGCCTTACGCCTTCGCGCCAGAGGACAATCTCACGTACCGCGACTTCGTCGTCCTGCATCAGCGCGCTGTCGCTTACATTTCACACAACTATCCGCAGGCGACGGTGCTGACGGCCTGGCCGGCGACCGCCGAGTTGGCGCGGCCGGAACTCGGCTACACCAAAGAACCAGTGAAGACCTACGCGGTCCGCAACTTTACGCTGGACGCGGTGGAAAAGGCCGCGGCGAATCCCGGCGAATACGACACGGCACTGGTCTTCTCGACGAAACTCACGCCGCCGGTGCATTTTTCAAAGCGCATCCAGCGCATGCCGTCGGCCGCGGACCGCCGATACTTCGACTTCCACGATGATCTCCAGCCGCATCAGATGGCCGCCATGCTGCACGGCGACATCGTTTGGCAGCAGCGCGATCGCAGCGGAGAATGGGTTGCCGTCCTGCGCTTTCCGCGCGTCGTCAATGCGGAGATGGATCTGCCGGTTCATTGAGTTCGCCTGCAATCCCGATCAACCGATGCGGCGACGAGAGATCGTGCTCCCAAATCTCTTCTCGATAGGCAACAACTTCGTTGAGTTGAAAGACAGCCGCGCGCCTGTAATTCTGCTCGACGAAAGCACGTATAGGCCCAGTGTGATCTCCGGATCGCGGAAGTGCGGGATCGAGCGGCTGCAAAACGACAAAGTGCGGTGGGTCACGCTCGATCGCCGCAAGCGCATCGCCGACCCACTCTGGCCGCGTGAACTCGCGGCCGTTGATGAACTCGAGCGCGGTCGGGTTGCGCTGCGCGAGATAGAGCGCGAGTGCTGAACTGTTGAAGAAAGATTCGCCTGCGTGGGTGCGCGCGGCGAGCCACCCAAACTCGCGCGCGGAGAGCGGATCGGTAAAGGCCGCGCGTCCCACCGGAAGAGCGAGCACTACGTGGCGTTGACTTTGGCGACGCAGCGGCAGGATGAGAACGAAAGCCAGCGCGGCCGCCGCGAGCATCCTACGCAGGTTCGCGGCGATGCGGTCAGGTCCACTGAGCAGCCAGATGCAGATGAGGACCGCAGGCGCTGCGACGGTCGTGAGGCGAAACAGCCGCGGGGAATTCACTACAGACAGAAACAGCCCGATGCCGACGCAGTGGAGCAGTACCAGCTTCCGCACGAGCGTGCGCGGCAATGCGGTACGCTGTCGCACGATGCGAAGGAAGCCGAGGGCATAGGCATACGGGACAAGCGCATAGACGAACAAAACTGGGACGAAGTGAAGCAGGTCCGAAGGATTATGCAGGCGGGGGAACTGACGTAGATAGTTCCCGGTCGAGTTGATCTCCATCGATGAGAGATAGCGAGGAGCGAAGAGGACAAGATCGAAGAAGAGCGAGCGCAGGCCGGCGGCGCGTGCAAGCAGCCCCAGCACAACAGCAAGAACTCCCGCGAAAGACAGGAAGAGAGTCATCGGCGGAAGAACGAAGCTCGACGGCGCACGAACTTTTGCAGTGTCCCAACGTGCGAGCCAGAGCAGGAAAACCGCGATTGCAACAAATGCGGCGACGCCTTCGGTCTGCGTGAAGAGAGTTGCCGCGGCGCAGAGCATGCCGGCAGCAGCGACTCGCGGGAGAGTAACGCCCGGCATCAGCACCGCGGCGGCACACAGAGCAGCGAGCGTGCTGAACCAGTGATGAGTCAGATCCGGTGAGCCGTTGTACACAAAGACGACGAAGAGCAGAGCGGGCAGAAACTTCAGCGCTGCTGGAAGAATCTGCCTGGCGAGGTAAGTGAGAATCCAGCAGAACGCGAGGCCCGTGATGACGCTCCATGCCGAGATGACCCAGGCATGAACGCCGAAGACGCGAAAGCCGCCCGCAAAGAGATACTCCGTACCCGGCGTTACGAATGCGAAGAAGTCCCGATATGGGACCTGACCGTGAAGGATGCGCACTGCGCGCCCAAAGAACTGGTTCTGATCGCCGACAGCGACAAACGGCGTACCGTGGACGAGAAAGTTGCGGAGATAGAGAAACAGCGCGGCGCCTGTGGCAGCAACGGCCGCGGAGACACGGAACGATCGGCCGGAAACGTGTCGGTGCATGGATTCCTGCATAGCGAGACTGTGCTGGTCCGCAACGATTGAATCACAGAACGCAGGCTTTTGGCCCCCTCGCGAGAGGTTCGCCGAATCGAGGCGCGCCGCCTCTATAATCGACCCATTGTGGTGAGGATGATTCGTAGTTTGGTCGGCTTGATGTTGGCGGTGGCGCTGGCCGTCCTGGCATCTCCTACGGCGGCGCAGACGGGCGCGACCAACGGTGTGGAAGCCGCGGCGCCGACGTCTGCTGCGGACATCCGGCAACCGGGCGGGAAGCTTGTGCTGGTGCTGCCGTTTGAGAATCACAGCGGGCAGGCGAATCTGGGATGGATTGGTGACTCGTTTCCGTGGACGCTGGACCAGCGGCTGAATTCCGCGGGCTTCCTCACCATCGGGCGTGACGACCGACAGTATGCGATGGAGCACCTTGGGTTGCCGGCGGATTTCAAGCCGACCCGCGCAACGACCATCCGCATTGCGCAGCATCTCGATGCAGACTACGTCATTGTCGGGAGCTTCAACATCGCAAACCCCGGCACATCCGCCGCGCGCATCGATGTGCAGGCGCAGGTGCTGGAGGTGAACCAATTGCGCATGTCGCGGCCGCTCACGGAGTCGGCCGGTCTGGCGAAAATCTTCGACGTGGAGAACGCGCTGGCATGGAAACTCGCGCAACGCATGGACCCGCATTTCGCGGTGGCGGAGCAGACCTTCCTCGCCACGGCGGAGGGTGTGGGCCTGAACGCGTTTGAAGACTACATCCGGGGCATCTCCGCGCCTACGGCAGAGGAGCGGTTGAAACGGCTGCAGGACGCGGTCGCGGCGGCGCCCGCTTACACACCGGCGTTGCTGGAGCTGGGCAAGGAACAGTACGCCGCGCGCCAGTATGAGGAGGCTGCCGCGACGCTCGCGAAGATTCCAGCCGGCGATCGCGTGGCGCTGGAGGCGAGCTTCTATGGCGGCCTCGCGCGCTTCAACACAGCGAGGTACGCGGAGGCTGAGAAGGCATTTGCATTTGTCGCGGCGCGTTTGCCGCTGCCTGAGGTAGTGAACGACGAAGGCGTGGCGCAGAGCCGTCAGGGTAAAGATGCAGTTGCGCTGTTTCAGCAGACAATTGCCAGCGACCCCAACGATGCGGATTACCACTTCAACCTGGCGGTGGCGCTGCTTGGCCGCAATGACATCGCGGGCGCGCTGCATGAGAACGAGGCGGCGCTGAAGTTGCATGGCGACGATCCCGAGGCGAAGGAACTTGAATCGAGGCTGCAGTCGGCGCATGGATCTGTTGCGACGCTAAAGACGGTGCTCCATGCAGACGGCTTCGATCCGACAACGCGCATCCGTCGCACGTGGTCGGAGGCCTCGGTGCGCCAGATTGCCTTCCAGCTGGACCAGATGCGTGCGATCCAGATGGAGGCGATGCCGCCGCATGAACGCGCAGCCGAATATACGAAGCTGGGCAGCGGATACCTGGCGCAGGGATTGATGCCGGAGGCGGAGCAGGAGTTCCAATCGGCGTTGATGGCGGATCCGGGGAACGCCGTGGCGCACGCGGGCATCGCGCAAGTGCGCGAGCGAACGGGGTCGGCGGATGAGGCGCGCACCGAAGCACAGGCCGCGCTGAAGATCGCGCCGAGCGTCGATGCCTATCTGGTGCTCGCGAGGCTCGAACTCGCGGCGAACCAGCTCAGCGCATCGGCGGCCGACGTAGCCAATGCGCTGAAGATTGAGCCGGCGAATGCCGCGGCGCTTGGAATGAAGCAGACGCTGGCGCTGCGCGGCCAGAGCGTTCCGTAGGCTGACGTGGCGTATGTTTAAGGCGAGGCCCGACCGTGATTCGCTCGACCATTCGATTTGCAACCCTGCTTTCAATCTGCCTGGCGCTTATCGCAATGCATCCTGCTCCGCGCGCACATGCGGCGGATGCTGCGCCGGTGGTAGTGAAGCTCACGATTCATGACACTATTCAGCCAATCACTGCCGAGTATCTGAAGCGCGGGCTGGACGAGGCAGCGGCGCGGCATGCGGATGCGGTGCTGATCTCCATGGGAACACCCGGCGGTCTGCTCGAATCCACGCGTGAGATGGTCGCGACCATCGAAGCGTCGCAGGTCCCGGTCATCATCTTCATCGAGCCGTCGGGCAATCGCGCCGGCTCGGCAGGATTCTTTCTGCTGGAATCCGCGGACATTGCAGCCATGGCGCCCGGCACGAACGCAGGAGCGGCGCATCCGATCCTCGAAGGCACGACCATGGATCCCGTGCTGAAGATGAAGGTGGAGAACGACGCAGCCGCCTTCATGCGCTCCTATGTCACGGTGCGCGGGCGCAACGCCGCGGCCGCCGAAGATGCAATACGCAACTCGAAGTCGTATTCGGAGGCCGAGGCGTTGAATCAGCATCTGATCGATGCGATCGCGCCCGATGATTCGCACCTGCTGGCGGCACTCGCTGGCAAACAGATCAAGCGTTTCAACGGCGCAAGCGCAACGCTCAGCCCGCAGTTGGGCCGCGCGGCGATTGTCGCACTTCCGCCATCGATGCGGGAGCGGCTGCTGACGCGGCTGACCAGCCCGGACCTCGACGTGCTGCTGCTGATGTGCGGCGGCTTGCTGATCTACCTTGAGTTCAACGTACCGGGGACAATCGTGCCGGGTGCGCTCGGCACGCTGCTGGTGCTGCTGGCGATCTTCGGCTTCAACCTGCTGCCCATTCAGCACACGGCGGTGCTGCTGCTCTTCGCGGCGCTGGTGCTGATGGTGCTGGAGGCGAAGTTCGCGAGCCATGGCATCCTGGCGCTGGCCGCGGTGCTGTGTCTTGTCTTCGGGCTGGCTACGCTGGTCGATGGACCTGGACCGGAGATGCGTGTGCACTTCGGTGTGGCTGCCGCCGCGGGAATCGGCTTCGGCATCATCAGCTTTGTGCTGGCGTGGATTGCCCTACGCGCGCGAAGGGCGAAGCGGCTGATCGGGCCGCAGGCAATGGTGGGTCACACGGCGATCGCGATGACATCGCTTGCGGCCGCGGGACAAGACGCGATTGGCCAGGTAGAAGTCCGCGGCGAGATATGGCGCGCGACGCTGGCCGCGGGCGAAGCTCCCGTCGCGAAAGGGGCTCAGGTGACGGTGCGCGGAGTGGATGACCTGACGCTGACAGTTTCGGCGAAGAGCTAGCTATTCCAAGATTCGCGCCACTACGTCGTAATCGTGGGATTCGGTGATCTCGGCGCGGTAGAACGTGCCCGGAACAAGTGTCTCGTGCGGGCCGAAGTCATTGATGAGGATTTTGCCGTCGATCTCAGGAGCGTGCAGCGCGGTGCGGCCCTGCCACAGCAGCTCGGTTTCGTCGCTCTCGCCTTCCACAAGCACTTCGACATCGCGGCCCACCCACGCGGCCTTCGACTTTTTGCTGATCTTCTGCTGTAGCTTCATCAGGCGGCGGCGACGCGTCTCGATAGTGCGCTTCGGAACCTTCAGCGCGGCGTCGAGTTCGTAGGCTGCTGCGCCTTCTTCGTCGGAGTATGAGAAGACTCCGAGCCAGTCAATCTTCGCGGCTTTGACGAAGGCTTCGAGCTGGGCGAAGTCCTCTTCCGTCTCGCCGGGAAAGCCGACGATAAAGCTGGTGCGAAGCACGATGCCCGGCACGGTGGCGCGGGCCTTCTCGATCATGCGGAGAAAGACGTCCGGCGTGCCGCCGCGCTTCATGCGCTTGAGCACCGCAGGCGATGCATGCTGGAGCGGCACATCCAGATACTTCGCGATGATGTCATGCCGCGCCATGGTCTCGAGCAGGCGCGTGGTGATCTTGTTGGGATACGCGTAGAGGAAGCGCAGCCACTTGAGACCGGGAAGCACTGCCAGCGCGTCTAGCAGCGTGGCGAGGCCGTCCTTGAGTCCAAGGTCCTCGCCATAGCAGGTCGTGTCCTGGCCGATCAGCGTGATTTCGCGCACGCCCTGTGCGATCATGCGCTCGGCCTCGGCGACGATCGACTCCACGCGACGCGAACGGAACTTGCCGCGCAACTGCGGGATGATGCAGAAGCTGCACGGGTGGTCGCAGCCCTCGGCGATCTTGATGTAGGCGGACGCGCGCGGCGTGGAGAGGATGCGCGGCGTGTCTTCGGTGTAGAGATACTCCGGCAATGCAGCCGTCGCTCCATGCCACGCTGCGCGCGAGAAGCGGCCTTGCCGCTCGCGATGATCGCCCTCGGGCCTGAACTTCGCGTTCGGCGAATCGCTTCGCGTGATTCGCTCGGCCTCCGCTGCAAGCTGTGGACCTGCTTCCGTCGGATGCGAATGCTGATGAACAGAGCTGGGCGCGCGGCTTACAAGGATGTTGAACGGCGATGCAGCCTGCGGCGCGGACTGCGATGGGGTTGATAACCCAGCTGCATCGAGAATTGCTTCCAGCTCGCCGGTGCCGACGACGGCATCGACCTCAGGGATATTGGCGCGAATCTCGTCGCGATAGCGCTCGACAAGGCAGCCCGCGACGATCAGCCGCCTTGCTTTGCCGCCGTTGGCCTGCTTGTGCTGCACCATTTCCAGGATGGCGTTCACGGACTCATGCTTGGCGGAGTCGATGAAGCTGCAGGTGTTGACGACGAGGATCTCGGCGTCCTCCGCGTGCGGGGTGAGTTCGCCGCCCGCGCGGTGCAGCAGACCCATCATCACTTCGGAGTCCACAAGGTTTTTCGGGCAGCCGAGCGAGACGAAGCCGATGGTCGGTCGCGCGGAAGGTTCCAGACCCGCTAATTCGTTAAGCTGCGAGGCTATAGGGCGCTCAGTTTTAGGATCGAGGACGGACTGCGGCACAGTCTCATTCTACCAAGCGGCAACCAGATCCGGCGGTACCCCCTCCCCCATACCTGGGTATCCAAGCTATCCCTTCTAAAGGACTTAGGAGGTCAAGGTATACGATACTTTAAATCAAAAAGCCGCAGCGATTTTGCCGCGGCCGTCGAGCCAATTTCTTACTCTAAATCCATTATAGCTGGTGCACCAAAACTACTATGCCACCTTTTCAAAAAAATTATCCGCCTGAGAATGAGGAGGATACGAGCGCAAGAGAGCAAAAGGGGACTTGACAGCAATCAGACGTAGGGCGGCTCTTCGCTCTCCTCCAAGGGCTCTGCGGCGGCCCGGCGCGCGCGGAGCTTTGAGATGAATCCTTCCGCAAAGTTGCGCGCCTGTCCGGCGAGGACGGCAATGCGCTGCGCGGGAACTTTGAGGCCATGACCGATCGCCTCGACCACCTCTGCTGTGGTGTTGAGCGCCGCGGTCACCATGCCATCCACGCGGGCGACCTGCCGCTGCGCGCGGACATTGGCATCGGCGATGGTAGCGTCGCAGTGCTGGACGACAGCCTTGGCGGTCCGGCTGGTCTCCTTCAGGGTTTCGCTGGTCTCGACGAAGTTGGCGGTGATGACCTTGATCTTGGGCGCAGTCTCCGTGAGAAGGTCGCGGCCCGTACGCCCCACCTCGGCGGCGACGTCCAGCAGCGGCAGCATCTTGCCCTTGAACTCTTCCGCGGCCGCGCCCAATTCGCGCATCATCTTCATCGCCTTTACAGCGAAGACGATGAGCACGATACCCAAGCCCAGCACAGCCAGGATGATCAACCCGATCAGGACCATGATCAGGCGGTTGGTTACACCCAAGTCGGATTGCTGCAGCCACATTGCCAAGCCGAACGTCGCCATAGACGAATTACTTCCTTCCGCCGCGAGTAGGATTGCCGGGCCCATACGGATCGAGCACGCAGCGATGACGCATTGTGCGCGGTCGTTGCGATTCGCCGTTCAGGCCTGCGGATCCAGGGTGGTGTTGGTATAGGCTTCCGTGCCTGCATCGACCGCCGCGCCTACCTTGGCCTGCTGCTCATTCACCATGTTGCGACCCTTTTCCGCGTACTGGCTCCACTGGGTGCGGCCCTTTTCGTAATACTCGCGGCCCTTGTCGGCGTAGGCGCTGGCCTGTTGCTTGCCCTGTTCGACCAGGTCGGAGGCCTTCTGCTTGCCCTGCTCGTAATACTGGCGGCCCTGGTCCGCGTATTCCGATGCCTTCTGCTTACCCTGCTCGATCAGTTCTTCTGCGCGTTCCCTGGCCTCACGCGCGCCATTCATGATGTCGTCGCGGGTTTCCTTGCCGGCCTTGGGCGCATAGAGCACGCCGAGAAGCGCGCCGAGGCTCAATCCTGCCACAAACCATCCAAGTCCGCCCGATCCATTGTCGTTGTCTGCCATCGCTCGTCTCCTGTTTCCTGCGCGTTCCGGGCGGCGACCTGCCGCCGGCTTGTCGATACGGAATTCTACCGGAATGTGCCGTCGGCGGTTGGCTGCTCTCCGCCACCTCTGTGCACGATTGCCGTGTCTTGCTGTGCGATGCCACGAGGGTGGTGCAGGTTGCGCCGGGGATCGCGCGGGCGTTCGTGTCACCATTTTCCGGTAGCTGCGCGTCCAATCAATAGAAGAACCGGGAAGCCGATCGCACCTCAGCTTTTCGCATCGCACCTCAGCGTTTCGCTTTGGGCTGGCATAGAAAGTATTCGTGCGGATATAGCCGCTCAACAGGCTCAGGGAGTATTGTTAGCTGCATTGAAAGGGAACGGATGAACGGACAGAGGATTCTCTCGGCTGCTGCAACAGTAGGGCTGGCTCTCGCGCTTGCCGTAGGCGTCGCAGGCTGCAAAAGCTCCACGGCGGATGACGCCACGCTGAACACGCAGGTGCAGAGCAAGCTCTTCTCCGACCAGGCACTGCGCGGCGAGCAGATACAGACGGCGGTTTCCGGCGGCGTAGTGACGCTAAACGGAACGGTATCCAGCGATGCGGTGCGGTCCGGGGCGGCGGGCGACGCCGCCCGTGTGGCCGGAATAAAGACGGTGGTGAACAATCTGACGGTGCAGGCTCCCATGGCAACGGCGGCAACGCAAGCGTCGCAGCCCATGCCTGTACAGGCGACGCCAGCCCCCCCGCGGATTACGGAAAAGCCTTCCCCGGAGAGGCATGACCGCGACCGAGATCGCGATCGCGGCCATGACAGGCCGCAGCCGGCCCCGATTGTGCGAAGCGCGCCTCCTGCTCAGCCGCCGCCTGCCCAAATGGCCCAGGCACAGCCGATGGCGCCGCCGCAGCCTCAGGCTCCGCCGCCTCCGCCGCAGCCGGTGGTGCGTGCGATCACCCTGCCTGCGGGAACAGCAATTCCGATTCGCATCACGCAAACACTGGACAGCGCAACGACGCAGACGGGTGACAAGTTCACCGGCAGCGTGGCCTCCGACATTGTGGTGGACGGCCTGGTGGTGCTGCCGCAGGGCGCGCCTGTGACCGGCCATGTGGATGAGGCCAAGGATGCGGCGCACTTTAAAGGCAGTTCGCTGCTGACCATTTCGTTGAGCTCCATCTCGCATCGCGGCGAACGGATCGATTGCTCGACCGAGCCATATTCAAAAGAAGGCGCTGGCCGCGGCAAGAACACCGCGGAAAAGACCGGAGGTGGTGCCGCTGTTGGCGCAATCCTCGGTGGCATTCTCGGCGGCGGCAAGGGCGCTGCCATCGGCGCGGCAACCGGCGGCGGCATTGGCGCCGGGGTCAACGGCGTCACGCGCGGCCAGCAGGTGCAGATTCCTTCGGAGAGTGTGGTCCGGTTTAAGCTCGCCGATCCCATCATCGTGCACGTAACCACTGGGGGCGGCCCGGACGACGGCGCTGCTCCCGGACTTCAGCGCCACAGCGACCAGTAGCGCGGCGCACGCCTCGCAGCTGAGGCGTCTTTTTGGCCGCATTCGGCTGTCGCTTGCGGCATTTTCTCTCGGCCGTAACCAGGACGCGCTATCGTAAGTTGAGGCGCGCTTCGCAAGCGATTGCAACGGCACGCGCAGGGCAACCTGAACTCGTTGCGGCGCACCTAAAATCGCTGTCTCCTCCATGCAGCATCGCTGTCCCTCCGCACGAACGTTGAGGTAGTACTTGACGAAGGAAACGCACACTCCAGCGGGCTTCCTGGCCCTCACGCTGCACGCGCACCTTCCATACGTGGTGAACCACGGCACCTGGCCGCATGGGCTGGAGTGGCTGCACGAGGTGGCCGCGGAAACTTATCTGCCTTTGCTGCGCGTGCTCGGGCGGCTGGAGCGGGACGGCATCCCGGCGAACTTCAACCTCAACCTTTCGCCGGTTCTGCTGGAGCAGTTGTCGCATCCCCATTTCGTCGCGGAGTTCCCGCAATATCTCGAACGCAAGATGACTGCCGCCCGCGAGGACGAAGCATTCTTTTTGCAAATGGGGGATAACCATCTGGCGGAGACAGCTCGGATGTGGGGCCGGTTCTTCTCAACGGCTCTTGAGGATTTTCGCGCGCTGAACGGTGACATCGTCTCGGGCTTCCGGCGATTTGCCGACGCAGGAATGATCGAGACCCTGACCTGCGCAGCGACCCATGGTTACCTACCGCTGCTGGGAACTGACGAGAGCGTGCGCGCGCAGGTGCGCGTCGCGGTGCAGGCACACACGCGGCACATGGGACGCAGGCCGCGCGGTATCTGGGTGCCGGAATGCGGCTACCGACCGGCCGGCGAGTGGAAATATCCCGTCAACGGCGCGGGCGGAACCGATCTCGGCGGGGCTTTCGAACGCATTGGCGTGGAGCACGCCCTGGCGGAGAGCGAGATCGAATACTTTTTCGTCGATTCGCACCTGGTCGAAGAGTCGCTGCGGGCTCCCTCTCCCTACGGGCCGCCGGAGAGCCGTGTACCGCGCACGCCGCAACTGGAGCGCGTGACGCATGGCGCCGAGCGGAGTCTCTATCAGCCGTATTATGTGGATGGTCCGTACGACAAGCGCTTCGCCGCAACCGTGTTTCCGCGCGATCCGAATACAGGGATGCAGGTGTGGTCCGGGGATGCGGGCTATCCCGCCGACGCGAATTATCTGGACTTCCACAAGAAGCGTTTCCCCGGCGGCCATCGCTACTGGCGGGTGACCGGCCCGAGAGTCGACATTGGCGACAAGGATGTCTACGGACCGGAGCAGGCAGCCGTGCATGTGGAAGAACACGCGGCACACTTTGTGGGATTGGTGGAAAAGGCCCTGGCAGGCGGCATGAGCAAGGCGATTCCCCCCGTCCTCTGCGCGCCGTTTGACGCGGAGCTGTTTGGCCATTGGTGGTTTGAAGGAGCCATGTGGCTGGAAGCCGTCTGCCGGAAAGTCCATGCCAGCGAGACCATCGCTGCGATCACGTGCAGCGAATATCTCGACAGCTATCCGCGCGCCGGATTCATCACCATGCCGGAAGGTTCATGGGGCGCTGAGGGAAGCCATCAGGTGTGGTTCAATCCCGAGACATCGTGGACCTACTCGCACCTCTATTCGGCTGAACTCTATACCCGCGAGCTATGCACCGCGGCACAGTGGCGCGAGACAGAGCTGGGCGCTCGCATTGTGAAGCAGCTATGCCGCGAGCTGCTGCTGCTGGAGTCATCCGACTGGCAGTTCCTGATCACCACCGGGGCGGCGCGCGACTATGCGGAACAGCGCTTCCTCACGCACAACGATCAATTCATCGAGTTGAAGACGATGTGGGAGGCGCTTCGAGCCGACGGCGGGTTGAATGAGCATCTTTCGGCGCGGCTTGCCGAGATCGAACAGCGCGACAGTGTCTTTCCCGATATCGATCCATGCCTGTGGGCCGAGGGAAGCTGCGCCCGGCAGGTGATGGAGAAGGCGAATAGCGGCACAGAGGATCCCGGGGACCGGCCCAAGGCGCCCGCAGCCGAGCGGACGATCAGGGAATTCCGCGCCGCATCCGAGTGAGAATCAGATACAGAATTGCCGTCCAGGACGCGGCCAATGTGCGCTTTAAAGCGTATAAGGAAATGGCTGCGCATATTGCAACTCATCCGAGGAGATAATCTGGACCCCATGAAGCCGACAACAAGACACACGCGACGACGTTTTCTCTCGAACGGGCTTGCCGTTTCCGGCGGCCTCGCACTCTCCCGATCCTCCGCGTTCGCGCAGGCGATGCAGGCCAGCGGCTCGGCCGGAGCCCCGGACATCACCGGGCGCAACTCGCTGAAGGCCCACGCGGCGGCGCACGGACTGCTTACCGGCGCAGCTGTTGAGGCGCAATTGCTGGCCTCCAATGCCGGCGTGGCGAAAATCGTCACCGACCAGTACAGCATTCTTGTGGCGGAGAACTCCATGAAGGTGGGGCCGATGCGGCCTACGCCGACCACATACTCCTTCGAAGGGGGCGACGCGCTGGTCGCATTCGGCGATGCACACGGCATCAAGGTCCGCGGGCATAACCTGTGCTGGCACGCCCAGCTTCCTAGCTGGTTCAATTCGTATGTCACGAAAGACAACGCGAAGCAGGTGTTGGTGGACCACATCAGCACGGTCGCGGGTCACTTCAAGGGCAAGCTGCATTCGTGGGACGTGGTGAACGAAGCGATCAACGTGAAGGATGGCATGCCGGGCGGGATGCGGAACGGGCCTTGGTACAAGCTGCTTCCGGACTTTATCCCGATCGCATTTCGGGCAGCTCGTGCCGCCGATCCCAACGTGCTGCTGACTTACAACGACTATGGCATTGAAACGGACAGCCCGGACGATACAGCCAAGCGCGCCGCCATTCTGGAACTGGTGCGCGGCATGAAGGCGGACAAAGTACCGATCGATGCCGTGGGCATCCAGTCGCACATTCACGCCGGGTGGTCCACCGCGGACGGGAAGGGTTTGCGCGAATGGATGCGCACGCTGCGCGGGATGGGATTGAAGCTCTTCGTCACCGAGCTGGACATCAATGACGACACGCTGAAGACAGATGACCCGGCCGAAATCGACGCCGCGGTCGCGAAGACTTATCGCGAATATCTGGATGTCATTATGAGCGAGCCGGCGGTCACGACGGTGATCACGTGGGGCGTGACTGACGCGCACTCCTGGCTGGCCGGCAGACGGGGCCCGCGGCCTCCTGGACCGAGGCCGGGTCAACCGGGACAGCCTGGCCAGGCTGCCGCCGGACGACCGCCCGCTCCGCCTGCACAGGCAGAGGTGCAACCACCTCCGCCACCTGGCCAGGCGGAAGTGGTGCCGCCCGGCCCGCCTCCGGGACAGCAGGTGGCGCAGCATCGTCCGCCGGAGCGGCCTCTGCCCTTCGACGCCGACAACAAGCCGAAGCCGGCGTTCTTCGCCATCCGCGACAGCTTTGACACAAGATCGGCCTGATGGATTGGGCGCGGCAGCCCAGGGAATCGCTCCAGCTGCCGCGCCCTTTACCTATTGCCAAGTAGCTCAGGCCCCAATCCTGACTTATCCGGCGCGGATAACACTAAAAAGTGCTCTCAAAACCCACGTGTAGCCGTACACTTCCCTAGGAACCACACCAAGGCTCTGAGTCACTCCGGTTCAACCGTGGGCTCGCGGGCGTTCTGGAGACTAGCAAGTTATGGGTGGTATCGGGCATAACCTCCGCGAAGCGCGGATGCAATGGCAACTGACGCTGCGCGAGGTCGAGGAGCGCAGCTCGCGCATCGCGCAACGCTGGGAGAATCCGGCGTATCGCATTTCCGCAAGCTGGCTCGACCGTGTGGAGCGCGAGAACCGCGGCCTCTCCGCGACGAAGCTGATCGTGCTCGCCGTGATTTACGGCCTGAGCGCCGAGCAGATGATCGCTCTGTGCCCCGCCTCTCACGGAAGCAATTCGCTGGAAACGCTCAAGGAAATCTCCATCCCCAACAACACGCTGCTGCTGGAGAATGGCCAGCTGGAGCGCCAGGCCCGGCAATGGCTGCCCGATGACCTGGTCACGGAGACTCCGCCGGAAACAACCACCCTGCTGCCCGCGATTTCGGGAGCGCTGCCCAGCCACTACCGCCGGGGCATCATTGGCAAGCGGGACCGCACCCTCGACCCGATGATCCGCGCCGGCTCCATCGTCCTGATCGACACACAGAAGCGAGCCATCGCGAGCCGTCGGGAGTGGACCCACGAATTCGATCGCCCGGTCTATTTCCTTATCGCCCATACCGGTTACGTGGCCGGTTTCTGCGAACTGGACAAGGACGCGGAGTGGCTTACTCTCGTCCCGCATCCGCTCTCCTATGAAACCAGCAGACGGTGGCGCTTCCGCAAGGAGATCGAGGTCGTTGGAACAGTAGCCGCTTTCTTTTCGCGCCGCACGGACTGAACGTGGGCCTCGCGCGCCTGAACCGCACAACCGGGTTACAGACGGGCAGCGACTCTAAATGGCCTGTTGCAACTCGGCGAGTTCGGCGACGCTTGCTTGTTCGTATAACTCCAACACATGGCGGGTCATCAGGTAGTAGGTTGCGACTGCGCGTTGTGCATAGCTCGCGAACGCCGTTTCCAGATTGCCGGTGCGGGCAGCGCCCTTCAACCGGCCGATGTGCCACTCCACCTCACGCGCATTGAGGCGAAGTTGCTCGGCGACCACGAGCGCCTCAGGATGCCAGCGCTGCACGTAGGTTGCCAGGTCCACCAGCACATGGCAGTTGCGCTCGAGGAGTTCCAGCCCTTCCATACCGCCCAGCATCTGCCAGATGGCACCCGGCTCAAGCGCAAAAGCCTCTTTGCCGGATAGGACTGTTGCATCCTGTGCGATAAGCGCAATCTTCTGTCGATCGATCTTTGCGAGGCGTCCCAGCAACTGCTCCCAGGTGGCTTCTGAGGAGCGGCGGCCGCGCAGATAATACCGGACGAGGAGCGCGCACAGACCCGCAAAAAAGAATGCAACCAGCCCGAGAAAGATGATTCCTCTCACCATCTCCTCCAGTTCCTGATATGCAGCAGATCATTTTCCACTCGTCGCTGCAAAGTGTAAATCTGCATCAGCATGGCATCGGGCAGCTCGCGGGGCGCCGGCGCCTCCTGCCAGAGAGTAACGATCCAATAGCCGACACACCCCAAATAGGCGAACTTCACAGCGTCGGAGGTAAAGATATAAGGCTGCGGTCCGTGAGCGCGCCCGAGATAGCTCTGAACCGAGTCCAGAGCGAAACTGACCATGGAGAACGCTCCAAAACCCTGCGCGATTCTCGCAATGTGGGTCTTCCATGGCAGGCCCGCCGTGACCGACAGGACCATCATTCCGACAAACAGCTCGCTCATCAGAGCGGAGGTGAACAGATTGCTGCGGTAAAGGAAGGTCTGATAGTGGCGTACAGTGACGGGCGACACGACCATCGACAGCGCCAATGCCAGGACACAGCTGGCAACGATGAGCCATAGGAAGGCTTGCCGGATGTCGCGCGCCCATACCCCCGTGGGGCGGAACACGTGTACTGCGAGCTCATAAACCACAGCCAGTTGGATGAGCTCATCCACAAACGCGAGTGGCCAATAGGTGAGGAAGTAAGGCCATGACTGGACGCCGAAGCGAAACGCCAGAGAGAAAAGAACAATTGTGCGCGCAACATAAAAGACAATCAGGAAGGTGAAGGCAGGGAAGCTGGCCGCTCGTCTCCGTAGAAATAAAACGGCCAGCAGGGTGCATTCCAGCACAAACCCGCCGGCCCACAAGAATCGTTCGATACCGGATAAGTTCATTCTCAGCGCTCCGGCCCGGGCGGCTACCTGGTCTGTAGCATCCCGATCAGAGTTCAACTATAGCGCATGGGCAACGCAATCCGGGCAATCGGGATTCGGGTCGCCGCCACCCGGACCGTTACCGTTGTTCGCGGGCTGGGAGATGGTTGCGGCTGCAGCTGAGTGGATGGTGACACTGTGGGCGGCGGTGACGCCGAGGAGGGCGAGGCTGAGCGTGAAAGCGGAAATGCGGAGGGTCTTGAGGGACATGGAAGCGGTTCTCCTTTTCGGCGCTTTGCTTCAGCGCACGAGGAGAGCCTAG
>DATNEM010000070.1:0-5992 GCA_035552995.1 Acidobacteriaceae bacterium
CTCCCCTATGTCCGAAGCGAAGAGATAGCCCTTGGTGCTGCCGTTCGCAAAGTCCGCAAGCGTGACGTTGTCAACGGTAAACGAAAGCGGGCCGGGCAGGGTTGTGCTGCCGCCATTGCAGCTTGTGCAGGAAATGGAATCAAGGAATGTCCCGAAAAACGAACCATTCTTTGTTGGGGAAGGCCCGATACCATAGCCGGCGCTGATGCTCGACGCGTCGATCGTTCCGCCGGAGTTAAACTCCAGGGCGTTGCCTGCCCCTGTGCCGACGAATACGATGTTGCTGGCCAGGGTTTCGAGAACGGTGACGTTGGATCCGACTTGAGTAAGGGTAACGGTGGCAAACGTGCCGGCCGGCGCCCCGCTAATCGCGTTCGGAGTGCCGCATCCGCTGCCTCCACATCCGTCGACCATCAGATCGTAGGTAATGGAGGATGCGTGGGCGAGTGGCGCCGCTACAGCGAGCAGAGCGACGGAGAAGAGAGCGAGAAGAGTCTTTTTCATGGCCTTTTAAATCCCTTCCTGGGAGGAGAAACAATACTACTTGTTACTTTCTTGGAAGCTATAAGAGCACCCGGCGTGCCATTTCTCAGTTTCATTACACGAAAAATTCGTCCATCAATGCAAAGACTTGCGGGATATCTACATCCTTTGGGGCATTCTCCTCTCGGGAATGTGCAAATTATTGCACTCCATGGGAAGGAAATTGCTCAAATTTCGGAAAGTCCCCAGAGAATTCGGCTTGCACCGTCGATGGTGCAAAGCAAAGAGCGCATTCGCCTTATGCGGAATGCGCTCTTCAGCGGAGGAGGTTTCGCTGTGGGTCAGGCTGCGGTTTCCGTCTCGTCGCCGGGCTCGGCCTGGACGGTCACCTTCACGTGGCTGGTGACCTCGCGATGCAGTTTGATGGGCACGTGGAACTCGCCGAGCGACTTCAACGGCTCATCGAGCGCGATCTTGCGGCGATCGACCGTGTAGCCCTTCTCCGCCAGTTGGCCGGCGATGTCGGCCGAGGTGACCGAGCCGAACAAATGGTCGCTCTCGCCGGTCTTGCGCTCAAAGACCAGCTCGACGGCGTCGAGCTGTTTTGAAAGGTCCTCAGCCTCGACCTTCTCCTTGGCCAGCTTGCGGACGGCCGAGTGCTTCATCTGTTCGATCACGGCCTTGTTGGCCGTCGTGGCCTCGATGGCCAGCTTCTCCGGCAATAGATAGTTGCGCCCGTACCCGTCTGCAACCTTGACCACGTCGCCGCGGTTGCCGAGCTTGAGGACATCTTCCTTCAGGATGACTTCCATGGTGTTCTCCGAAAAAATATGTTGGCCGCGCGCACGCGGCGCGAGATTAGTACCGCGTGGCGAAGGCGAGCAGCGCAATGTTGCGCGACTGTTTGATCGCGAGCGAGAGCTTCCGCTGGTGGCGTGTGCAGACGCCCGTCAGGCGGCGGGGAACGATCTTGCCCCGCTCGGCGACGAAGCCCTGCAGCAGCCGCACGTCGCGATAGCTGATGGCGTCAATCTTCTCCGTGCAGAACTTGCAGACCTTCTTGCGGCGGAAGAACTTGCGTCCTCCCGGACCGCCGCCCGGGCCGCCGGGTCCGCCCTGTGGACGCGGGCCGCGCGGGCCGCCTGGACCGGAATGCCCGCTGCGCGGGGTAAAGGTGCGGGGAGTGGGTGCGGAGGCAGGGGCCTCCGCTGCCGGCGCTGCGGTTTGTGGTGTGCTGGTTTCGTCAGCCATATTCGTTTCCTCTCAGAATGTTGTGCTGTGCGCTAAAAGCTGCACAGAAGTTCCTGAATTTCGTTCGACGTTGTGCGTTGTTCGTTCTACGTAGAACGGGCAACGGTGAACGGATAACGCTAGACCGCAGCGGGCGCAGGCTCCGCTGCCGGTGCGGACTCCGTTGCAGGCGCGGCCTCCGTCGCCGACGCGGCAGGCTGCGGCGGAATAGGCTGCGCGCTGCGCTTCACCTTGGTGTCGCGGATGGCCTTGATCTTCGCCAGGCGCTTCTCCTCTTCGTCCATGCGCACGGTAATGAACTTGATGACCGGCTCGGAGACGCGCAGGCGGCGCTCGATCTCGCCGATCAGCGAGCCCGGCGCGGCGACGGCCAGCAGCACGTAGAAGCCGTCATTGAACTTGCCCACGGTGTAGGCGAGGCGCCGGCGGCCCATCTTCTCGGTCTGCTTCACTTCGCCGCCGCCGTCGGTAATGTTGTGCGTGAAGCCCTCGATGAGCTTATCGATCTCGGCCTCTTCGACGTCCGGCCGGACGATGAACATGATTTCGTAAGTACGATTCATTCTGCTTCTTTCTGCGGGGTTCTGCCCCGCACCGCAACGGCGAAGTGGATTGCCGAGGCGGTTTGGAATTTTTTCCAGGGACGGGGAACTAGTTACTGGGGACTAGGTTCCAGCCCTGGTTGGTTTGTTCATGCTTCTAACTACAAACTGATCTTCAATACTCCTTGTCCTGCACCTGGTAACCAGTCCCTAGTCCCTAGTCACTCCGGTTGAACTCGCTCATCGCCGGGCCGGGCCCTTTGCTGAGGATTGTTTCTACAGCCTGCCGGACGCGGTCGAGCACTTCGTCCAGCTTTTCCAACTCCTGCTTGCGCATCGGCGAGAGCAGGTAATCCGTGCCGCCGGACTTGATCTCTCTGCCATCCTCCAGAGCAGGTTTCCCGACCCCGATGCGGATGCGCAGCCACTCGTCCGTGCCGAGCGCCCCGGAGACTGACTTCGCCCCGTTGTGCCCGTTGGCTGAGCCACGCTCGCGAATGCGAATCGTGCCCAGCGGAAGGTCAAGCTCGTCATAGATCACGATGACGTCCGGTCTTTCAGATCCAGACGGAATCGCGATCTCAAACTCGTTCACCAGGGCGGCGACTGAAAGCCCGCTCAGGTTCATGTACGTTTCAGGCTTGGCCAGCAGCACTTCCGTGTCTGCCAGCCGCGCCTTCGCCGTAAGCGCCCTTCCCCGGCGGTTCGCGACCGAGACGTTGCAGAACTCCGCAATGCGATCGATGGCGAGAAAGCCGGCGTTGTGCGGCGTGAACTGATACTCGACTCCAGGATTGCCGAGACCGATAATCAGCTTCACGCCGTATTTCCTTTTGCGCGATTGCAGTCTCGGGCAAGCCCGAAATTACGAAATCGCGAAACTAACAACTGACAACTAAGAACTGACAACTAGCCCTTCTACTTCTTCGCCTTGGCATCCGCAGCAGGCGCTTCTGCGCCCTCAGCCTCAGCCTTGCCCTTCTTGGCCACTTCCGGTTCAGCCGGAGCGCCTTCCACGGCAGCAGCTTCTGCCTCGGCCACCGGCTCCTCGCGGACCGCGGTCACGTGCGCGACGGTGAGCTCGCCATCGGTGATGTACTTGATCTTGTCCGAGTGCGGCAGATCGCTGACGTGCACGCTCTGCCCAAACTCCAGAGCCGAAACATCGACATCGAGATGGCTGGGAATGTCGCCGGGAAGGCACTCAATCTCGACCTCACGCATTACGTGGTCGAGAATGCCGCCCTGGGTCTTTACGCCCGTGGGCACGCCAACCAGCTGCACCGGCACGGAGACGCGCATCGCCTTGTCCATCGCAATGCGCTTGAGGTCGATGTGCAGCAGATGGCCCTTGAGCGGCTCGTTCTGCCAGTCGACGATCATCGCCTTCACCGTGCCGGCGCCGGTCACGTCGAGGTCGAAGATTGAGTTGTGGCCGGAGTCCGAGTGCAGGATCTTGGTGATGATCCTGGGATCCACTGAGACGGCGACCGAGTCCTTGCCCGCGCCGTAGACGACGGCGGGAATCTGTCCGGCGGCGCGCACGCGGCGCGCGGCATTCTTGTTGAACTTGCCGGAGCGCGGTTGCGCGACGACGGTGGGAGTACTATTGCTGGCTGCCATGATTGCTTTTTCCTTTCAGGCACGAATGCAGTTGTCAGTTCTTAGTTCTCAGTTGTCAGTTACAACTGCGAGCCGTCCCGACTTCCTTCTTCGCTCCCTTTGCGGCTCTGCCGCTGGTGATTTGTACTGCCTTTTGCGGCGGGGCTAAAGCCCCGCCCTATCTAGTTGAACAGCGAACTGACGCTGGTCTCCATGTGAATACTCTCAATCGCGCGACCGACCAGGCCGGCGATGGAGAGCACTTTGATCTTCGGCTCCCGCGCGGCCTCTTCGGTGAGCGGGATGGTGTTGGTGACGATGACTTCCTTGAGCCGCGAGTTCGCAATGCGCTCGACGGCCGGGCCGGACAACACCGGATGCGAGGCGCAGGCATAGACCTCCCGCGCGCCTTTTTCCAGCAGCGCCTCTACAGTGCCGACGAGCGTGCCCGCCGTATCGATAATGTCGTCGAGGATCAGGCAGGTGCGGTCGCGGACATCGCCGATCACGTTCATCACCTCGGCGACGTTCATATCGGTGCGCCGCTTGTCGACGATTGCGAGCGGCGCCTCCAGTTTGCGGGCGAAATGACGCGCACGCTCCACGCCGCCGGCATCCGGCGACACGACCGTGAGATTTGGCAGGTTCAAATCCCGCACATAACCGACCAGCACCGGGCTCGCGAAGAGATGGTCCACCGGGATGTCGAAGTAGCCCTGGATCTGCGCGGCGTGCAGGTCCATCAGCAGCGCGCGGTTGGCGCCTGCGGTGGAAAGCAGGTCCGCCACCAGCTTGGCCGTGATGGCCACGCGCGGGCGGTCTTTGCGGTCCTGGCGTGCATAGCCGTAATACGGCATCACCACGGTAATCCTTCCTGCCGACGCACGCTTCAGCGCGTCGATCATGATCAATAACTCCATCAGGTGCTCATCCACCTGCCGGCACGTGGGCTGGACGACGAAGACGTCCACGCCGCGAACGTTTTCGAGCAACTGAAAGTACACCTCGCCGTCGGCAAAACGCTGCAGGCGGCACTCGCCCATCGGCACGCCGACGAACTTGCAGATCTCCTCGGTGAGCGCACGGTTGGCGGACCCGCAGAAGATCTTGAAGCGCTTGGGCTCGCCGGACCTGCTCGTTCTTTTGCGCTCGCCTGGCTTTGCCTCCGCCGAACCGGACTTGTCGAGCTTCTGTCCGTCGGTGGAGGGTTTTGGCGAAGACTGGGAGTTATTGTTCTCCTCAGCCTCGCCGGCAATAGGGGAAAGGACCGCAGACGCGTCGTTGTCGCTCATGGAACCTCCAGGCTGGTTGGCCTTGTAAGTCCTACTGCGTTGGTCTTGAACGGCGCCTTGGTTGCTGCGCCGCTTACTTCGCCTGTGCGAAATATCTCGACTCTTACCCTTCAAACTAACCAGAGCTTTGATTCAAGCTCTTACTTCTGAACCTTACTTACGTGGCGCATTGGTTGCTGCGCTCTTGTCTCGCAAAATCCAAAATCCGTTTACCTCCGTGCGGCCAGTTGTAGCCGCTAAAAAGATCCCTATCGTGCTCGCGGAAGCTGACTTGCTCCATCGGCTCCCGCAAAATTCGCCGTTCTCAATCGGCGCCGACGCTTTGGCTGGGCGACCAGGATTCGAACCTGGACAAAGTGCGTCAAAGGCACTTGACCTACCGTTAGTCGATCGCCCAGTGAGGGTTGATTGACGTGAGGTTGGGGGTCAAAACACCACCCAACTCCAGTTTTGCCGACCTACTCTGCGAACATCCTGCGCCAGTACTCGGGCCTTGGCAAGGTCGAAGTGACGATTGCCCTGCAGCCGAAATCCTGGACACGCTGTTGCGCCGCGACTGCGTCTGCTTCCGAGCAATACAGCCCGAACAGCGCGGAGCCTGACCCCGAAAGCGCCGCATAAATAGCGGAACCGCTCGCGGCTTCCCGGTCCGGAGGACCCAGCAACAGACGCTTGATGTCGCGCAAGGAGGGATACTGAGGAAAGACGACCTGCTCGAAGTCGTTTTCGATCCCGGTGCGGACAAGCGCGAGAAGTGGGTTCCCGGCCAGACCGTTCTGTGTGCTTTCTTCTTCAGGCACATTGCCCTCAAAGCCGCCCTGT
>DATNEM010000071.1:0-2705 GCA_035552995.1 Acidobacteriaceae bacterium
ATTTCATCCAGCAAAAATGGGGCGCCGACAAGCTGCTGGACATGGCGCGCTCCTTCGCGCAGCTCAAGACAACCGCAGAGACGATTCAGCAGGACCTTGGCGTTGCGCCGGAGGAATTCGACAAGCAATTTCTGGCGTGGATCGACGGGCAGTACGGCGCGGAGGCTGCGCATTTCGATGAGTGGCGCGGAAAGCTGAAGGCGCTGGCGGTGGCGGAGCAGCAGAAGCAGTATGACACCGTGGTCGGCCAAGGTCCGGCGCTGATCGCCATGTATCCGCAGTACGTGGGCGACGCGAACGTTTATGAAATGGTGGCCAATGCCGAGCGCGCCAAGGGCGATGCCAAGGCCGAATCGGCGGCGCTCACCGCATACGAACACGAAGGTGGGCAAAACCCGGATCTGCTCAAGCGGCTGGCGACGCTGGAAGACGGAGCCGGAGAAAAACCCGAAGCGGCGGCTACACTGGAACGCATTAATTACATCTATCCCGTCAGGGACGAAGATCTGCACAGGCGACTGGGAGATTTGCTATACGCGCTGAAGCAGTACGATGGCGCGATCCGCGAGTACAAAGTTCTGGTGGCCTCGCAGCCTGTGGACAAGGCGGGCGCCGAATTCGACCTGGCGCAGGCGTATTTGGCCGCGGGCCAGAAAGACAAGGCCGAGGACAGCGTGCTGGCGGCGCTGGAGATCGCGCCTGGGTTCAAGCCGGCGCAAAAACTTCTGCTGCAGTTGCAGGGGCCAAGCACAAGCACAAATTGACAAGGAAGGAAATCATCGATGGTCGCAATTGCCGGACTCAATGAGGAAGCAAGCCTGCTTCAACAGCGCATCGAGCGCTTCCATGCCGCGCGAGAAGGAATTCTGCGCCAGGTGCATGAGGTGATCGTTGGCCAGCAGGAAGTCATCGATCAGGTTCTCATCGCGGTTTTTGTGGGCGGCCATTGCCTGATGACAGGGATGCCCGGGACGGCAAAAACGCTAATGGTGCGCACCATGGCGGAAGCGCTGGGCCTCAACTTCCGGCGCATCCAGTTCACGCCCGACCTGATGCCATCCGACATCACCGGAACCGACATCATCGAAGAGGACCTGACCACCGGCCGCCGCAAGTGGACCTTCGTCCACGGACCGATCTTCGGCAACATCCTGCTCGCCGACGAAATCAATCGCACGCCTCCCAAGACGCAGTCGGCGCTGCTCGAGGCGATGCAGGAGCACTCCTGCACCGTCCGGGGGAATCTTTATCGGCTGCCGGAACCCTTCTGCGTACTGGCGACGCAAAATCCCATTGAGCTGGAAGGCACATACCCATTGCCGGAGGCGCAGCTCGACCGTTTTCTGTTCAATTCGATCCTTGGCGACCTGAGCGCCGCGGACGAGTTGCAGGTGATCGACCTGACCACGGCAACGCGCACCGCCAAAGTGGAGGCTGTAACTTCAGCGGAGGACCTGCTGGATTTTCAGCAGCTCGTCCGCATGGTTCCCATCGCCGAGACGCTTTCGCGCTATGTCATCGCCGTTGTCCGCGCCACCCGGCCAAAGAGCGAAGGCGCTCCGGATTTCGTGGAGAAATACGTGAATTACGGAGCCAGCGTGCGCGAAGCGCAGTTCATCGTTCTGGCGGCAAAGGCACGGGCGCTCTCCAATCGGCGATACCACGTCACCTATGACGACATCGTGTCGCTCGTGGCGCCGGTTCTGCGTCATCGCATTCTGCTTAACTTTCATGCCGAATCCGACCGCATCGACACGGATGAAATCGTCAGGCGGCTGCTAGACCACGTGCCGCGGCCCAGGGAAAACTGATGCAGCGCTTCCTCAATCCCGATGTGCTGGCCGGCATCTCTTCGCTCGATCTGCTGGCGAAGACGGTTGTGGACGGCTTTGTTGCCGGCCTGCATCGCTCGCCTGACTTCGGCTTCAGCCAGGAGTTTGCCGAGTACCGCGCCTATGCGCCGGGTGACGATCTGCGCCACGTGGACTGGAATCTTTACGCGCGGACCGAGCGCTGTTATCTCAAGCGCTATCGCGGCGAGACCAACAGCCAGCTCACCGTGCTGCTGGACGCGAGCAATTCCATGCAATACACCTCCGGGCCGCCTAAAAAGATGGATTACGCCCGCTATATCGCCGCGGCGCTTTTTTACCTCGCCATTCACAACCAGCGCGACGCCGCCGGACTAATCGTTTTCGACGATCAGGTGCGGGAATATATCCGGCCTTCGACGCGGCATGGCCAGTTGGCGCGGCTTTTTGCGGGGCTCGAGCAGGCTGAGCCGCGCGCGCAGACGGATTTCAGCAAGCCTTTCCGCTACTTTCAGGAAGTGCTGCATCGGCGGGGCATCGCCATCGTCATCTCCGACTTTTACGAGGACCCGGAAACTATCGTGCGCACCATCGCGCCGCTGCGCTTTCGCGGTCATGAGGTGGTTCTGTTTCATATTCTCGATCCGGAGGAAATACGCCCGGTCCTGAAGAGCTCGGCGATTCTTGTCGATCTCGAAACGGACCGCAAGATCGAAGTTGTGCCCGAGTACGCGAAGACGGCATACCGCGCCAGAGTGGACGCGCATATCGAGGACCTTCGCTCGAAAACCAAGGCGGCGGGCATGGATTACCAGCTCCTCGTCACCAGTCAACCTCTCGATTCGGCGCTGCGCGAATATCTTACCCTGCGGCAGGCGGGTAACTGATGGGCTT
>DATNEM010000072.1:0-18586 GCA_035552995.1 Acidobacteriaceae bacterium
GGAACGAAGACCGCGTCTGCCCCTTTGGTGACTGCACCTTCCACCAATGTCTCCGCCAGACCCCGCACGCCTACAATCAGATCTGCTCCACGTGCAGCCATCTTCTCGCCGCATGCGCGATGCAGCGCCTCTCCCTCCGGCCCCAACTCCAGCATCTCGCCGGCGACGACGATATGCCTGCCCTTCGTCGGCATGGCGAGCAGCGCGTCCACCATCGCATCCAGCGCCCGCGGATTGGAGTTGTAGCAATCATTAATCATCTTCCCGCCGCGCCACTCGATGATCTCGCCGCGCTTATCGCCGGCGCGCAGCTCGCTCAATGCCTGCGCACAATCGGCGAGCGAAATCCCGCTTTGCAATCCAGCCGCAATCGCGGCAAGCGCGTTATGTACGTTATGCCGGCCAAGTAATTGGAGTTGCACGCTTGCACGCTCGCCGCCCGCAGTCACCGTGAAGACGACTCCATCCGCGCCAACTTCGGCCAGCGACGATCCACGCAGGCGAGCACATTCGCCCGTGCCATAAAAGAACGCCCGCTCGCCCATCCCGTCGCCGAAGCGTGCAACGCGTTCGTCGTCGCAGTTGAGGATTGCGATGCTGTCAGGCGGAAGGGCCTGGACGAGTTCGTACTTCGCGCGCGCAATGCCATCAATGCCGTCGGCGAAGTGCTCCAGATGCACCGGCGCGACGTTCGTCACGACCGCCCAGTCGGGTTCTGCAATCTTTGCCAGCGCCGTGATCTCGCCGGCGTGGTTCATGCCCATCTCGATCACCGCGACTTCATGCTCGGGCTCCACGCGCAGCAACTGCAGCGGCAAGCCGAAGGCATTGTTCAGATTGCCTTGCGACTTCAGCACGTTGAAGCGCGCGCTCAGCACCTGCGCGACCGCCTCCTTCGTCGTCGTCTTGCCTGCGGACCCCGTCACGCCGATCACGCGCCGGCCCCAATGCCGCCGCACCGCATGCGCCAGTTTCTGCAGGCTGTCCAGCACACCGCAGCCGTCATGATCCGGAACGCGCAGCAGCCGCGCAGCATCCACAGTCGCAGGCGCCAGCCACCTCTGACTCACCACCGCCGCAATGGCCCCGTTTGCGAAAGCTGCTTCCACATAGTCATGGCCATCCAGCCGCTCCCCTTTTACCGCGAAGAACAGCTCCCCCGCCGTGATGGTACGCGAGTCAATGGAGTAGCCCTGGGCGACAGCATCGTCGGGGAAGTCTCCCTCCGCGTGCATCCAGTCTGCAATCTGGCCGAGCGTCAGCTTCATCGCATCTCCCGCAAAACCTGTCGCGCGACTTCCACATCATCGAATGGAACGGTCCGTTCGCGCAGAATCTGCACCTTCTCATGTCCCTTACCTGCAAGCAGCACAACATCACCCGGCCTCGCCGCACGGATCGCAATGGCAATTGCAGCAGCGCGATCCGCCTCTACGATGCATTCGGTCGCAGTTTCGCGTACACCGGCGAGGGCTTCCTCGATAATCGCCGTCGGCTCTTCGCTGCGCGGATTGTCGCTGGTCAATATGACCAGATCGCTTCCCTCCCCCGCCGCTCGTCCCATCTTTGGGCGCTTTGTCCGGTCGCGATCGCCGCCGCAGCCGAAGAGCGTGATCACGCGGCCGCCCTGCGGCGCGACAAGTTCGCGCGCCAGTGAGATCAGGTTCCGCAGCGCATCGTCCGTATGCGCGTAGTCCACCACAACCGTAGATCCCGCCTCTTTCGATCCCTGCACCACCTCAAACCGCCCCGGCGCTGGCTCTAGCTTCGGCACCGCTGCCGCAATCTCATCGAGCGTCATTCCCCGCGCCAGCGCAGCACACATCGCAGCGAGAAGATTCGACACATTGATCCTGCCATGCAGGGGAGATTGGATCGGAACACTATCCAGGGTCGTGTCGAATTGAAAGCGCGCGCCTTCGGCGGTCTCCCTTATCCCTTGCGCGTGGTAAAGCGGTGTTGGCCCCATTCCATAGGTCATTGTGTCGATGCCGCGGAAGGCCTGCTGCATCTGGGCGGAAGCTGAATCATCAGCGTTCAAAACAGCCACGCGAGGCACCGGCGTTCCCACTCCCTCAAACAACTTCGCCTTCGCGGCCGCGTACCGCTCCATCGTCCCGTGATAATCCAGATGGTCCTGTGTGAGATTTGTAAAGATCCCGACATCGACAGGAATCCCCAAGACACGTTCCTGGTCCAGCGCATGAGAACTCATCTCCATCACCACTTCGGTCGCGCCCGCACGCACACCGTCCGCAAAAATCGCAAGCAGATCGCTCGCCTCCGGCGTAGTGTGTTCGCTCGGGCGCACATCATCACCGATGCGCGTCTCAATCGTACCGATCAGCACGCATTTCCGCCCGGCGCTGCGCAGCAGCTGCTCCAGCAGATACGCCACCGTCGTCTTGCCGTTCGTCCCGGTGACGGCGCTCACCTTCAGCGTCCGCTCAGGATGCCCCAGAACCGCCGCCGCCAGCTGCGCCAATGCCCGCCGCCCATGTTCCACACGCGCTACGGCCATCGCTGGCCGCTCGCGCCGCAATCGCGCATAGCTCTCTGCGGAATCCGTCACAATCGCCACTGCGCCCTGCCCAATTGCTGCATCAATGTAGCGATTGCCGTCTGTCGTGCCTCCGCGCATTGCCACGAACGCCGCGCCCGGCTTCACACGCCGCGAGTCATATTCCACGCGGGCAATCTCTGCGCCCGCGCCCGCCTGCTCGATGACGTCGACTTCTTTCAGCGCGTCTGCCCACAGCATGGATTCGATTCTATGTCCTGAAAATTTCCTCGGGAACAATCAGCGCGCGAACCGCACCACGACCTCTGTTCCGGCGGGAACCATAGTGCCCGCGGCGGGCGCCTGATCGCGCGCCAGACCGCTGCCGAGGGGCTGCACGCGCAGGTCGAGGCTCGCGGCCTTTTCCACCACATCGCGCAAGGCACTCCCGGAAAACGAGGGGACGGCGATGCGTTTCCCCGCATCGACAACTACCGACCCATTGCTGCGAGTGTCGACGGCAGGTACGACCTTTGGAGCCTGAAGAGCAGCGGAGTCGTTGCCGTTTGCACCGGAGTCGTTCTCCGCGCTGAACGCCGCCAGGACCTTCTTCGGCAGCATGGCGATGATGCGCGATGGTTTCGTCGCATCCACGCGGGAGGGCCGCGAAGCTGCGGTTGACGCCTCGGCTACGCTGGCACTCGCATTGGCTGGCGGCGAGATCGCACCCTGCTTTGCCGCCTGGCGCAGCGGATCGTCCGCGGGCAGATGATTGATCTCGTCGAACATCGCGTTCAGGTCGGCGATATTCTCGCTGGGACCATCCTCATCGGATTTGAGCTTTGGCGCAGCCGCCAGTTCCTTCTGTGTCTTCAGCGGCTGGTCGTGCGGGACGCCAAGGTACTCCAGCACCTGCTGCGCGATCTCGCGGAAAACGGGCGCCGACGTCTCCGCGCCATAGCGCGTGCCTACCGTCGGGTTATCGATCACGACTGCAATCGACACTACCGGCGAACTCACTGGCGCAAAGCCCGCAAAGCTCGCCACCAGATTTGTGTGCGAGTAGGTATGCGTCACCGGGTCAACCTTTTGCGCTGTGCCCGTCTTACCCCCGGCGCTGTAACCGTTCAGCGCCGCGTTGCGCCCCGTACCCTCCGTCACAATGCCTTCCATCATGGAGCGCATCTTCGCCGCCGTCAGCTCCGTGATGACACGATGCGCGCCGTCGGGCAGCGTTGCAGGCAGCTCGTTCTCGGGATGGAAGGCCGCCGGCTTCAGGTGTCCGTTGCCATCATCGGCGGACGCCAGCAGCACATGCGGCGGCATATAAACGCCGCCATTGGCGATGGTGCTCACCATCGTAACCAACTGCACGGGCGTAACGCCCACCTCCTGCCCGATCGCCAGTGAAAGAATGCTCGTCGCTCCCCAGCTCTTCGGCGGACGCAGCAGACCGCGCGTCTCGCTCGGCAGCTCAATGCCGCTGCGTTGCCCAAACCCGAAGGCGCGAATGTACTTGTAGAAGGTATTCGCGCCCACCTTGAGCGCCATTTTCGCCGCGCCTACGTCGCTCGAGTGCTCCAGCGCGTACTGCACCGTCACCACGCCGAAGCGGTCCGTATGATCGTCGTGCAGCGTGCGCCCGAACATCGTCATTGCGCCGCCCTGGCAATCCACCATGTCGGTCGGCTGCACTCCCGCCGCATCCAGCGCCGTCGCGTACGTCACCAGCTTGAAGGTCGAGCCCGGCTCATACACATCGCTCACGGCAAGGTCCTGCAGCGATCCCGGCTGGATGTGCCGCGCGTCATTCGGATTGAACCGCGGCGAAACCGCCAGCGCCAGAATCTGCCCAGTATGCGGGTCCTGCACCACTACCGTACCGTGCAGGGCCTTCATCTTCGCCACCTGCGCATCCAGCGCACGCTCCGCCATGTACTGGATGTTCGAGTCGATCGAAAGCACCAGGTTCTCACCCGGCATGGGCTCGCTCTCCACACTGCCCAAGACATGACGCTTTGCATCCACCGCAGTCAGCATGTGGCCCGGCTCGCCATGCATCTCGTCATCGAACTGCTCTTCCAGCCCGCTCAGTCCATTGTCGTCAGTGCCCACATAGCCCAGCACCTGCGCAGCCAGATCGCCATCCGGATAAAACCGCTTGAACTCTTTCTGGATGTACACGCCCTTCAGGTTCAACTCACGCACACGCGCGGACGTGGCAGCATCCACTCTGCGTGCTACCCACGCGAAGTTGCGGGAGTCATTGAAGCGCGCCAATATCCGGTCACCGCTGGTAAACCCGTCCTGCGGATCGGTGTGGACGACACGCGCGAGCATCTGCGCAGCTTGCGCGCGGTTATCTCCCAGCTCGGACGGAACCGCATAGACCGAATCGACCAGCACCGTCATGGCCAGCTCGCGCAGATTGCGGTCGTAGAGCACGCCACGGCGCGGCGCCACGTCAAACGTCCGCTGCTGCTGGCGCTCGGCCTTCAGCATCCATTCTGAATGCTGGATCACCTGCAGCCAGACCAGCCGGCCTCCGATCAGCACCACCCAGCCCGCGAAGAACATCGCCACCCACGCAAACCGCATCTTTCGGATCGGCGCGGTGAGCGTGTTGCGGGAGGGCTGGCGCTGGGGATACATAAGGGTGGCTAGTTGCTGGTTGTTAGTTGCCAGTTATCGGTCGCTAAAGCGGGGAGGGCTGATGATGAAATCATGACTGTGACTCGCAACTAACAACTAGCAACCAACAACCAACGACTCATTGAACAGGCAGCGCCGGCGCGTTCGCCTGGGCCAGAACGGGTCCGTTATTGGCCAGCGTTCCGTCGGGCTGAACCACCTGGCCTGCCTGCGGAACACCCAAACCAAGTTGCTCCGCGATCACGCTGATGCGGCCCGGATCGCTCAACTGCGCCTCGTCGAGGCGAAGCTGGCGGTTCTGCTCGCGCAGGTGCTCCACTTGTGTCTTCTGCGCTTCAATCTGATAGCCGATCTCGATGGCTGACAAATGCTGCCACACATACACCATCACCAGCAGGAAAAGGACGCTCATCACCAAGGCGAAGCTGCGCATCTCGCGGCGGCGTTCCGGATCGTCCGCCTTCACAATGCGGCTGTTGTCGATGTGCTTGGCGAAAAAGACCTCAGGCGTCGGTCCGCGGCGCGCGCGGCGCTGCAGCTCAAAAAGCTCGCGATTGCGCTGTGCGCGGGCCTGCGCCACACCCATTCCGAAATGTCCCGCCATCGCTGCTGTTGCCATCGCCTCCTCCTTTGAGCCTACCGTTTGCCTTTGTGCATAACCGGGCCGTTTCTCCCGGCTTCTACCGCCAATCGCTCCGCCGCCCGCAACTTTGCGCTTCTGGATCGCGGGTTGCGCCACTCTTCTTCTTCCCCGGCCGTCACCGGCTTCTTCGTCAACACCTCATAAACTCCCGCGCGTCCGCCGTCGCGAAGCGCGTCCTTCACCAGCCGGTCCTCCAGCGAGTGGAAGCTGATCAGCACCAGCCTTCCTCCCGGCTTCAGCAGAGATGGCGCGCTTCCCAGCAGCGTCCCGATCTCACCCAGCTCATCGTTCACTCGAATCCGAAGCGCCTGAAAAGTTCGCGTCGCGGGATGAATCTTGTCGCCTTTCATTGAAGGGGCCGCGGCCGATATAACCCTCGCAAGTTCTGCGGTTGTTGCTATCGGCCGGGCCCTCACAATGGCTCTGGCGATTCTCCGCGATCTCCTTTCCTCTCCGAATTCGTAAATCAAATCGGCGAGTTCGTTTTCGTCGATCTGATTTACCACTTGTTCGGCCGTCAGCCCCTCACGCGTATCCATGCGCATGTCCAGTGGGCCTTCCTGCCGGAAACTGAATCCTCTGTGCGGCTCGTTCAACTGCAGGCTGCTCACTCCAAAATCCGCGAGCAATCCATCCAGGCTCCCCGGCGCAATCACCTCTGCCGCCTGCGAGAACGCCTTCGGCACAAACTCGACCGCCGGCATCGCCTCACCCAGCTCCGCGCGAACTTCGTCCATCCGCGCTTTCGCGAGTTCGAGGGCCTCCGGATCGCGGTCAAAGCAGATCAGTCTGCCCGCCGCTCCCAGCCTCCGCGCAACTCCGGCGGAGTGCCCCGCCAGCCCAACGGTGAGATCAGCTACGATTCCACCCGGCCGCACATTCAGAAAGTTCAAAACCTCATCGAAAAGAACCGGCACATGCTGCGGTTTCTCCATTACTCCGCCTCAGTGCTGCCCCTGGGGGCCGAAATCCTTTACAGCCCTGGAATCGCCAGCGAATCCAGGTCTTCTCCCGTCAGCGGAGCCGCGGCAATCATCGCCTGCGCCCGCTCGTCATTCATCACAACCAGCTTGCTGCTCTGGCCCAGTACCGCGACGTCGCCCTTCAGCGCCGCCTTCTCCCGCAGCAGTTGCGGCATCAACACCCGCCCCTGCGCGTCCATATCCACCTGCTGGCCGTAGTAGTTCGTCACGTCCATCAACTTCTGCTTCGCCCCGCTTGACGGGGCCTTCGCCAGCGCTTCCTCAATCTTTTCCCACTCCTTCAGCGGCCAGATCTCCGCCCGTTCCCCGTCCTTCGAGGTCACATAAAACTGCGGCCCATACATTTCCTCAACCATGCGGCGAAACTTCTCAGGCAGCTTCAATCTGCCTTTGGGGTCGACCGTCGCGGGTTGATTGCCTCGAAACATTGCAAACCTTCAGCTCTGAACCACTCTCGCCAGCCGCAAATTCCCCGAAATCGGCTAAATTGAATGTGGAACCAAGAGTGATGCCCAATAATTTCTACTTTTTGCCACTTTCTTCTACTTGGTCATCCTGACCGAGCGAAACTCTCTTGGCAAGCCCTAAATTCAGTGCTTTAGCGGGATTTCCTGAGGATGCCTGTGCAAAACCAGACATCTAGGGCAATTATCCAAATCACACCTATATGTAGTGTTTTGCACGCTGGTTCCGGCCGGATCCGCCCCTTGCGGCCCGATCTGGCATCTGGTAAGCGAACTAAAAGCGAAAGTGGTCTTGAACTTCGCGGTTACTAAGCCGCTCGCTTCATCCGCCGCACGCGCTTCATCCACCAGATCAGATACCCCAGCACCCCAAGATTGATCAGCAGAATCGCCACGCGGATCCAGTCCATGTGCCGCAGAATCTCGTAGAGCTCCCACGGCAGAAACGCCACGGTAACGCCAATCACGAGCCACTCCGCCCACGTCTTCTCCAGCACCAGCCCCCAGCCTTCCGCGATGCGGATCCCGGCGTAGAAGAATGTCGCGAACCCGATCTGCTTCAGCCGGTGCGAGGTCACGGTATCGATGTGGTCCATCACCCACGTCACCAGCCGGCCATCGGGATCGATGCGCAGCCGCCCAGCCAGTTGCAGCGCCTCGTCAGCCAGGTCCTTATGCACCAGGTGAAATGCGCCAATGCCGACCAGGAAGAAGAACGCCGCTTCCAGCAGTTTCCAAACGCCAATCAGCAGTAGCCCGCGGTTATGCCGCCGGCGCGTACTAACCCTGCTCTCCGTCTGCTCCTGAATGTGCACTCCGGTAGCCACTGCTATTCGACGCCCTCAGGCCCACAAAGTGACGCCTCCGCACCAGTTGATGAGGGCAGCCCGCCGCTTGTCAATCCACCTTCGGTGCTTTGGGTCGACAAAAAATCTCATCTGGCCCCAATCCATTCTTTTCCCTCGCCCGTAGAAGGAAGTGAGCGCGCTGCGTCGTTCCCGGCCGCATCACCGCCAGGGACATCGCAGCGGGCATCAAGGCAGGCGGCGGAAAGTACCAGATGAAAACCGTCCAGGGCGGCACACTCACCGCCACCATGTCCGGCAAGAAAATCATGCTGACGGACAAAAAGGGCGGCATGGCGACCATCACCACCAGCAATGTCTACCAGTCGAACGGCGTTATCGATGTCATCGATACGGTCCTGATGCCCAGCTGATTTTTACTCGCCGTCCCTGCTTTTCGCGGCAGGTGCCAACTCTCAAGGCGCCGGCCGCATCTTTCTTATTACTCCCCAACGTCATCCAGAGAGAAAGAGTGTTATCAGTCAGCAGAGTTACCCATGCCGTATTCGTTTCGTTCCGAACAGTGGCTGCCTTATCCGGTTGAGACGGTATTCGCCTTCTTCGCAGATCCTGAGAATCTTCCTGCACTTCTCCCGCCATGGCAGCACGCCCGTCTCGAGGGCGTGACGCTCGTCGCGCCGCCGCGTGCCAACAGCAAAGCTCTGTCGAACGCAGCTGGCACAGGCTCGCGCATCAAGCTTAGCCTGCGCTCGTTGCCGTTTTTTCCCGTCCGCATCAGCTGGGATGCCGAGATCGTTCAGTTCGAGGCCAACCATTCCTTTTGTGACCGCCAGCTGAGTGGACCGTTCACCTTCTGGCAGCACAACCACCGCTTTCTTTCACTGGATCGCACTGGTCCCGGCGTTACCGTGTTGACCGACGAGATCGAATACGATCTGCCGCTCGGTCCGCTCGGCAACATAGCGCACGCTCTTTTTGTGCGGAAGCAGATCGAGAAGACCTTCGCCTTCCGCCGCGAGCACGTCGTCAAAGCACTGGCGAAAACGGGGCCGAGTCAGGCAGAGAAACCCGCACACAGGATCCGCGCCTCCTAGCGCAGCGCCATGCGCCGCTCTTCCATCGCCGCAAGAAAAGGCCGCGATCTCTCGAGAGCCGCCTCGGCAGTGAGACCGTACTTCGCGCGCAGGGCCTCCACCTTGCCATGCTCGATGAACTCATCCGGCCAGCCGATGCGCACCACCGGAACGCCGATCTCGATCTTGTTCAGCGCTTCGAGGACAGCGGACCCAAAGCCGCCGGCGAGAACATGATCTTCCAGCGTGATCATCAGCCCGCACTGCTTTGCATATTGCGCCACACACTTCCGGTCGATCGGCTTCGCAAAACGCGGATTGACCACGGCCACCGAAAAGCCTTCCCGCTCCAGCATCGCGGCCAGCCGCTGTGCCTCGGGCAGCATCGCGCCCAAACCGAACACCGCGACGTCGTGTCCATCCTGAATCACCTCGGCCACGCCGATCTCCAGCGCCTGCGGCTGGTCCTTCACCGGCACTCCCGGCCCAGCGCCGCGCGGGTAGCGGATCGCCGATGGCCCGTCATGCAGCATCGCCGTGTAAAGCATGTCCGCAAGTTCGTCTTCGTCCTTGGGCACCATGTGGATGATGTTCGGCACGCCGCGCAGATAGCTGATGTCGAAGAGACCATGATGCGTGGGGCCATCGTCGCCTGAGAGGCCGCCGCGGTCCATGCAGAAAACAACTGGGAGGTTTTGCAGGCACACATCATGCACGATGGGATCGAACGCCCGCTGCAGGAACGTCGAATAGATCGCGCAGAAGGGCTTGTAGCCTTTGGTCGCCATCCCGGCGGCAAAGATCACCGCATGTTCCTCGGCGATGCCTACATCGAAGTAGCGCTTGGGATGTCGCGGGCGGAAGAGATCGAGCGCGGTGCCGTTGGGCATTGCCGCTGTGATGGCGACAACTTTGTCATTGCTGTCAGCCAGTTTTGCCAGCGACTCGGCGAAGACCTCCGAGTAAGTCTTCTGCCCCGCCGGCCGCGTCTCGCCGGTCTCCGGATCGTACGGCCCCAGGCCATGGAATTTCTTCTGCTTGTTCAGCGCCGGCTCGAACCCGCGGCCCTTCTGCGTAATCGCGTGCAGGATCACTGGCCTGTTCTGCTGCTTCAGAAACTTGAAGGTCTCGATCAGCAGCGGCAGGTTGTGGCCGTCCAGCGGCCCGTAGTAGCTCAACCCGAATTCCTCAAACAGCATGCCAGGCCCGATCAAACCCTTGGCCGCCTCTTCTGCCTTGTGCACCACATGTCGCGCGGCCTTGCCGCCGAAGCGCTCCAGCAATCCAGCCGCGCGGTCATGCAGGCCGACAAGCGTCGGATTAGTCACGATCTTGTGCAGATACTCCGCAATGGCGCCCACATTCTTATCGATTGACCACGCATTGTCGTTCAGCACCACAATCAGCCGCTTGGTCTGCGCGGCGATGTTGTTCAGCGCCTCGAAAGAAATGCCGTTCGTGAAAGCCGCATCGCCGCAGAGCGCAACCACATGCTCACTGCCGCCGGACATGTCACGCGCAACAGCCATCCCCAGGGCTGCACTCAGCGCAGTGCCCGCGTGTCCAGCCCCATATGCGTCGTGTTCACTTTCAGTCCGCAGCATAAAGCCGTTCAGCCCATCGGGCTGGCGGATAGTCTCGAAGCGCTCATTCCGGCCCGTCAGCAGCTTGTGCACGTAGGCCTGGTGGCTGACATCAAACACGAAGCTGTCGCGTGGCGTGTCAAACACATAGTGCATGGCGAGCGTCAGCTCCACCACGCCAAGATTCGGCCCAATGTGGCCGCCCGTCTTCGACACCGCCAGGATCAGCCGCTCGCGAATCTCCGCCGCAAGCTCAATCAGTTGCGGAACGGTCAACTTCTTCACATCCGCAGGTGACCCGATCCTGCTCAACAGTGTTTCCATGTGCCGCTTACCTGGCCCCCGCTGCCGTTTCGTGCGCAGGATTGCGCGCGAGAGGTACAGCTCTTAAGTATAACAATCCAACAACACTCAACTCTGGGCGCCAAACTCGCAGCGTTGGCGCCTTTCCTGAGTATTGGACGCGGAAGGCGACGCATCGCTGCTAACGCTCCAGCGCGCTCGCAGGCGAAGAAGTCCCCACATTTGCCTTCGCTGAGTTGCCGACTCGCTAACTTGCTGACTTGCTGACTCCCTAGTTCGCCCCCGGCCGCTCTACCTTATCGATCACCAGCACGTCAGCCGCTGCCTTCACCGGCTCCAGCTTCAGCCCCAGCTGTTCCTGGATCGCAGTAAACAAGCCCGGCGGCGCATCCGGATCCATCGCATGGTTCTCGTCCGTCAGCCACTTTAATTGAAAGTCATACCGCCCCTTCAACCCCGTTTGGTCCACAATCGGCCGGTCCACGGCCCATAGCATCTCCAGCACAAATTCCGCTATCGACGTATTCGTGTACTGGTACATCTGCCATCCAACGCCATGCCTGCCGCGTTCGTCCGACTCTCCATTTGGATCGCTCGTATTCGCTGTCAGCTTCGAGCCGCCTTTCGCCGCCCTCAACGCATACACCTGCAATTCGCGCTGCTCGCGATGCAGCTTCAGGCCGAACCGCTCCGCAAGCACCTTCCGCATCAGCGTCTGCAACTGCACCACATCCGGCTCACCCTCCACGTCCGCAAGCCCATCCACGGTCCACCGCTCCGTCTTCGCCCACTCTGGCAAGCCGGCAATCTGGCTCTTGTGCACATTGTTGCCCGCCCAGATCAGCATCTCTACCGTCTCGTTCTCCAGCGTCACGTGCCGTCCATGTTGATCGATGTGATCGCTCTTGGCGTACGGATCACCCGGCTTTACCGTCACCACTTCCCAGTCCGGGTCGGCACCCTTCGGCATCATCGTTGGCGTCGCTTGCGTATCGCCGGGTGCCCCATCCAAGCTCTGCTTGGGTGGGCTCGCGCCAGCCGCCGTACCCTGCGCCCGCGCAACACCGCACGTGCAAACCACAATCGCGACAGCCGCCAGCGACAGCCCAATCCCTTTACGGTGTTCAGCTCTCATCCGCATATGTAAGCAATCTACGCACGGCATTTCCAGGCGTTCCCAACCCTTCATGAAATGAGGATGCCGTCATCCCGAGCGAAGGTGCGGAGCAGCGGAGTCGAGGGACCCCCCATTTGCTTTTCGCTGACCCGCTGACCCGCTAGTTTGCCAACTCGCTTCAATTCGCTCCCGGCCTTTCCACCTTGTCGATCACCAGCACATCCGTCATCGCTTTCACAGGCTCCAACCTCAGTCCCATCTGCTCCTCGATCGCCGTGAACAGGCTCGGCGCAGCACTGCCATTGGTCGGCGCGCGCGAGTCGTCGAACGTCCACTTCAGCTGAAAGTCGTAGCGGCCGTTCAGCCCGGTCCGGTCCACGACAGGCCGGTCGGTGTGGAACAGCAGGTCCAGCGCAAACTCTCGCATGGTCGTATTCTTCATCCGGACCGTCGCCTGTCCTGCGTTCTCGGTGTCATCGTCGTTCGGAAGACCGTTCGGATCGCCCTTGCTGGCAGTCAGCTTCGGTCCACCCTTCGCCACAGTCAGCGCATACACCGATAGCTCTCGCTGCTCGGTATGCATTGCCAGCCCAAACCGTTCCGTCAGTAGCTTGCGGAGCATCGCTTGGAACTGCTTGAGATCGGGCTGCCCCTCGACGTTCGGAATACCCTCCGCATCGAAGTGTTCCGTCGTCCCCCAATCCGGCAACCCGACGATCTGGCTCTTCTGCACGCCATAGGCCAGCCGTAGGATCGTCTCCACCGTCCTGTTCCTCAGAATCACGTGCCGCCCGCGCACATCGAACGTATCGTTTCGCGCGTTCGGATCGCTCGGCCGCACCGTCACCACGTCCCAGTCCGGGTCCGCATCCTTCGCCATCATCTTTGCCTGCGTAGTTCCGTCGCCCGCCACATCCTGCGCCCGCACCGCGCTCCACGCACAAACCACGACAGCCACAACTTCAGCCGCGACAAACATTCGCATCAGTGACCGAATGCGCATACCCAGCTTGTTACGCAATGTCGCAAGCGCCGGTTCCAGTCGCCCGGCAACTGACAACTAACAACTGACAACGTATTTTTACGCCACCACCGGCACAAACAGCGGCTCACCCGTGCTCAGGGGTGCCCGCGCCCGAAGCACGATCGCGAAAAGCTTCGCGAAAGCCTCGTTCCGCTCGATGTCCACGTCCGACGGGGTATGGGGCTCGGTAAAGTGACACGCCAACGATGCGATCGCATGGTCTCCGTCCATCACGGGCACGGAAAACCCCGCCCGGATCGGCGAAGCCTCTGCGCCGGCACGCCCATCCGCAAACAGCGGATCGGTCAACATGTCCGTTACGACCCACGGCTTCTTGTGTTCCACAGCGCGTCCGCAGCACTGCTCGCCCACCCGGACCGTCCCGATCCCGCCGATGTACTCCGCCGGCAGCTTATAAATCAGGTACGGCCGCAAAACAGCGCCGTCCACCAGAAATAGGGTCGCTCCCTGTGCGCCTGCGATCTCGCACGCCACACTCAACATCTTGCCCAGGTAATCGTCGGTCATGAAGTTCGTATCCTAACAAAGCATCCGGAGCCCTGGTTTGCTTGGATGCCTGCGAAACCTGTCAAGCCCTCAAATCCCCTCCGTTCTCCCCTAACTTGCTGCTGACTCAAAACTTATATTTCTTGGGAACATGGCATTTTAGTTATGCTCGGCGCGTTAGAATAAAAGCAGAAGAAGAAAAACAAAAGGCCCGGCGCCTCGCCGGGTCTTTGCCGGTCTGAACAACTCATTTGCATTCAATATTTTGTATGCAAATCATTTCTTTTCAATATTTTGGCCAAACCATAGGCCTCGCAAGTTCAACATTCCAGGAATTTTGCGCCCAGAGACCGTAAAAAAAGAGAAGGGATCAAGGGATTGCTGCGCTTCGTCCGTTCGTGCTACCGCATCGTCCTGCTCGTTGCCCTCTTCGCCTACGGAGTCCTTTCACTCCTCATCCGCCGCCCGCGCACCCGGGCCGCCCGCGCCGAGTGGCTGCACCGTTTCTCCATCCTGCTCCTTCGCCGCCTGGGCATCACCGCCCGCCAGCGCGGGACGTATCCCGTCAGCGGGGTCGTCATTTCCAACCACATGGGCTACCTCGACATCATCACCTTCGCCGCGCTCCATCGCTGCGTCTTTGTCGCCAAATCCGACATCGCCTCCTGGCCCGTCATCGGCTGGATGACCACCATGTCAGGCACCGTCTACGTCGAGCGCGGCCGCGGCGGCTCCGCACAGCGCGCCCAGGCGGACCTCGCCGAAGTCGCTCGGGAGAAGGTCCCGATCGTATTCTTCCCCGAAGGTACCTCCAGCGACGGCGAAACCGTCCTTCCCTTCCGCAGCGGCCTGCTGGCAAACTGCCTCGCCGCCCGCCAGACCATAACTGCGGCCTGCGTCCACTATCGCCTCACGCGCGACAACCCCGGTGTTGTTCTCGGCACCCAGGTCGCGTACTGGGACGACACGCCGCTCCCGCTGCACATCTTCCGCCTGCTCGGTATGCGCGGGATCGAGATCGAGGTCACCTTCAGCGACGCGCCCATCGCCTTCTCCCCCGCCGCTCTGAGCGACCGCCGCACCGCCGCCGAGGAAGCCCGCACCGCCGTCCTCGCGCTCCGCCAAGACAGATCAGAAGCGACGGATGCACTGACAACTGTGAACTGACAACTGACAACTAGCTTTTGTCGATCTGCGGGACCAGTGCCGCCACCAGCCCCGTGAACTGCCCCTCCGCCCGCCTGCCAATCGCCATCACGTCCTCATGCGCGATCACCTCGCCGGTCACGCCCGCCGCCATGTTCGTCACCAGTGAGATGCCCAGCACCTCAATCCCCATGTGCCGCGCCACGATCACTTCATGCACGGTCGACATGCCGACCAGGTCCGCGCCCAGCGTGCGGAACGCGCGAATCTCCGCCGGCGTCTCGAAACTTGGCCCGAGCACCGCCAGATAGACGCCCTCGCTGGTCGCAATCCCCTGCCGGACCGCCTCCGCCGCTGCCAGTTTGCGAAACGCCGGCGAATACGCCGTCGTCATATCGAAGAAGCGTTCGCCCGCGCCCTTGATGCATGCAAAGCGCGGCTCATTGGATCCCAGCGCCGCGTTGTGCCCCGTCAGGTTGATCTGGTCGCAGATCACCACCAGCGATCCCGGCGCAATGTCCGCTCGAATGCCACCAGCCGCATTGGTCACGATCAGCTTGCCGCAACCCAGCATTCCCAACACGCGCGCCGGAAACGTGATCTCGTCCATCGCGTAGCCTTCATATGCGTGCACGCGCCCCTGCATCACTGCGACCGGCACGCCGCTGATCGTTCCCACCACCAGCTTGCCCGAGTGTCCCGCGACCGTTGACTGCGGAAAGTGCGGAATCTCCGCATACGGGATCGCCACCGCGTCAGCCACCTGCGACGCGAATCCTCCAAGCCCCGAACCCAGAATGATGCCCACGCGCGGCGTCACCTTCGCCCGCTCGCGCACCGCTGCCACCGCCGCTTCCGCCTTGCTGAAGAGGTCCATCAGAATCCCGCTCCCATACCGGTGATCCGGTTAGTCTACAGGCTTGCACCCGGATTGAAGGCGTGAGAGTGTATCGATATGCGGCCAGATCTGAAGAAAGGCATCTTGATATTCTTAGCCGGCACAGCCGCGATCTGGCTTGCGTTCCTCGTCCTTGCCTTTAGCACGTAGTCGCCGCTACTCCTCTTCGTCGTGCACTGGCTGCTTGGCCTGCGCCAATATCTTCTCCGCGATCATCTGCGGCACGATGTCGTAGTGCGCCATCTCCATCCTGTAGCTGCCGCGCCCCTGCGTCATCGACGTGAGCGACGTGCCATAGCTCAGCACCTCGGCCATCGGCACCTCGGCCCGGATCACTGTGCCTGTGCCGGAGCTTTCCATGCCCTGCACGCGCCCGCGCCGCCCGCTGAGGTCTCCCATCAACGTGCCGGCAAACTCGTCCGGCGCTTCGATTTCCAGCTTCATGATCGGCTCCAGCAGCGCGGGCTTCGCCTGTTCCATGCATTTGCGGAAGCCGAGGCGCGCGGCGAGCTTGAATGCCATCTCGCTCGAGTCCACGTCATGATAGCTGCCGTCGACGACCGTGATCTTGAAGTCGACGACGGGATAGCCCGCAAGGTAGCCGCGCGCCGCGGACTCGCGCACACCCTTTTCCACGGCAGGAACATATTGCCGCGGAATCGCGCCACCGAAGATCTCATTGCCGAACTCGAAGCCGGAGCCGCGCGGCATTGGCTCGATGCGCAGCTTGCAGTCGCCGAACTGGCCGTGGCCGCCCGTCTGCTTCTTGTGCCGTCCCTGCGCCTCGGCCCGCCCGCGGATGGTCTCGCGATACGGAACCTTCGGTGCCTTCAGCACCACGTTGGTGTGGTAGCGCTTCGCGAGCTTCGAGACCAGCGCCTCAATGTGCGGCTGCCCGGCACCCGCAACGAGAAACTCATTCGTCTGCGGATCGCGATAAAAGCGCACCATTGGGTCGTCTTCCATCAGCTTGTGTAGCGCCGGCGCCAGCTTGTCTTCGTCGGCGCGGCTCTTTGGCTCGATCGCATAAGTCATCGCGGGTTCCGGCATCGAGACAGAATCGATCAGAATGTCGTGGCCCTTCTCGCCAAGCGTGTCGCCGGTTTGCGTCACCTTCAGCTTTACTGCGGCTCCCAGGTCGCCGGCGTGCAGCTCCGTCACCTCCACCGTCTTGCGCCCCTGCATGATGTAAAGGTGCGAGATCGCTTCCGCCTCGCCGCGCGAGTAGTTCACCAACGCCGCATCCGCCTTCATCTTGCCGCTGATCACCTTGAAGAACGTCACCTTGCCTGTGAACGGATCGGTCATCGTCTTGTAGGCATAGATCGCAAGCGGCGCGCCATCTTCAACCTTGCGGGTCACGGGTTCTTCGCTTGCGGCGTGGCCATTTGCGTTGCCATTCATCTTCGCTTTGCCGCGTGCGGCAACCGGCTCGCGCTCCGCCGGCGACGGCGCATACACCTTCAGAAACTCCAGCAGATGGTCGGTCCCCACATTGCGCAGCCCGCTGGTGTAGAGCACCGGGAAGATTCTGTCTTCGCGGATGGCCTCGTGCAGCGCCGCGATCAGATGCTCTTCAGGGATGGTTCCTTTCTCAAAGAACTCCTCCATCAGCTCGTCCTTGCCCTCGGCCACGAGTTCCACCAGCGCCTCATGAGCCGCCTTCGCATCCGACGCCACCACATCCGGAATCTTTCCCGCCTCGCCGTGTCCGCTGCCATTCGGCTCATACAGGAACGCCTGCATCGTTACGAGGTCCACCACACCGTGAAAACCCTTCTCATCCACGATCGGCAATTGCACCGGCGCTACTTGCCGTCCCCAACGCTGCTGAAAATTTTCGATCATCACCATGCGGCCCGCGCGGCTGTCGGCCTTGGGATGGTCCACCTGGTTCACGACGATCACCCGCGGCAGATTCACCTCGGCCGCGCACTTCCACAACCGATCGGTCGCCGCCTCAATCCCTGACTGCGCATTTACCACCATCAGCGCTGCCTCAACCGGCAGCATCGCCGCACGCGCCTCGTGCAGAAACATGTGGAAGCCCGGGGTGTCCACAAAGTTGATTTTCACTCCTTCCCACTCAGCATAGGCAACCGCATTGGCCATTGTGGTCCGCCGCGCAACATCCTCTTCGTCGTACGCCGTCACCGCGGAGCCGTCCTCGACGCGCCCCTGCGTCTGCGTCATCTTCGCCGCCTGCAGCAGTGCGGCCACCAGTGTGGTCTTGCCGCTATGCGAGTGTCCGACAACAGCCACATTGCGGATGTCTTTTCCGGTGTAAACCCTCATACGCGCGCTCCTCCTCGATGCGGTGATGAGCGTCGTGCAGGTCCCGCACACAGGGACCGGACGAGCGCTCGCCGAGCGCAGCCGCGCCTTCCAGCAAGACGCGCGCAGACGCCCGCCTTTTCACAGGGAGCGCAACGTTCGCGCTCCGTGGGAGGGCATCCTACCATACGCCGTCCATCGCTGGCCTGATGCACAGAACAGCTTGCCGCTAACTTTATCTACGATATAAGTCGTATTACATGCGTGATGCCCGCAACAATGGGATGAGCCTCGCAGGCATCGCTTCCGGGAGTCTTCATGGCCAGCAGAATTGCTTCGCATCGTGTTTGCATGATCGTTCTTTTCATCGCGGGGATGTCCTCTCCATTCAGCCTGTACGCACAAACGGCAGCGGTCTCGCCTGCCGAGGTCGGCCATCCCGGCTATGTGGTCTCGGTCGTGAAGGCAAGCGCCCCGGACAGGCCCAAACGGAGCATTCATTTCCTGCCTGGCGGCCGTTTCAGCGCGACTGGTGTCAATGTCCGTCTGCTGATCAAGATCGCTTACAACGGACGCGGAGTCACTACTCGCGGAATCCCATGACATACGTCAG
>DATNEM010000073.1:0-7929 GCA_035552995.1 Acidobacteriaceae bacterium
AAACTCTATGAGCGCGCCAGCGTCATCATCACGACCAATCTCAGCTTCGGAGAGTGGGCAACCGTGTTCGGCGACCCGAAGATGACGACCGCGCTACTCGATCGTCTCACCCATCGTTGCCACATCCTCGAAACCGGAAACTGCAGAGCCGGAAGCGGCGGCGCTGTGAAGCGGGTGCTGCACTGCGGAAGTCAGAGGTTCGAATCCCCTCAGCTGCAGCTTACACCTCACTCCCCCCATTCGGAAACGTTGCGATTGTCGTTGTCGGGAATGGGCGGAGGCAGGCCGAAGAGTTTGTACGAGAACAAACGGGCCTTGCGCGCCAACTCACTGTGCGAGCGGAGGTAGTTGAGAGAGTTGTAATCGTAAATGGAATTCGCCGGCAGCACGCCGAGAGTTTTCGGCATGTTGTTGACGCTGAAGGTGGTCAGGAGGCTCTCCTTCCAATCGAGCGTCTTGTCGATATCGAGGACCGCGAGGTCTTGCCAAGGGTAAACGTCTTCGTCCCAGACGACCATATTGTTGAAGACTTCAGGATCTTCGTCATCCTGGGCATGTCTCGTCTGGATCTGCATTCGGTATTTCGCGCCTTTCCGGGCGACCCGGTCTTCGTACTCGTATTTAAGGAAGTTCCTCCCGCGTGTCTCGTGGGGGAGCACCCGCTGATTGCACTGATCCCACTCGCTTGGGTTGGTTTCGAGGCCGGTCTGGGGTTCGGGATCGAATGGGAGCACACGGTACTTCGCGTAGCGCTTGATGCCGTCGTCGCCGATGAAGAGGAACGGCGTCTTGCAGTAGTAGTGCACATTGTGGAACGAGCTGACGTGCCTGCGACCGGCATCCTGCGAGCCTTTCAAGCCGTCGGGGTAGTGGCGGTTGTAGTTCTGATATTCGACGCCCCACTGCTCCTGGCGCAACTTGGCGAATTTCAGGAAACTGACGGCGGACCAGAAGAGGCTGACGACGCCGCTGTTCATCTCGATGTCGAAGGGGCTGCGCAGGTGGTGATGAGAGAATTTGATCGAAATGCTGCGGATGCAGTTCATCGCGTCGTCGAGGAAGGTGGCGGACGCATGGCGGATACGGCAGGGATAGACCTTGCCGGGGCCGAAAAACTCATGCGCGGGGAACCGCGGGTCATCGATGATGCGCAGCGTGCCGGTGGCCGCGATGCCATTGTTGTGGCTCATGCGCTGACGCTTCGGCAGGCAGAGGAAAATGGCCAGCATAAGGGCGAACGTCTTCGCGTAGAGCCAGAGCGCGGCTTTGTCGAAGGCTCTGCCGATCGTGCGGCGGATGACGAGCAGGAGTGAGAACCGTTCTGTCTTCATTGGGGGCGCCCGATTAGATGTTGGTTCGTGACTCGATGGCATCGATTTCAACACCGAGGTCCTTGAATGCCTCGCGCCGATCCTGCAGCAGGCGGATGAGGAGCGGATTGACGTCTCGTTCCTCGTTGCGCGTTATGAAGCCGTACTCGGTGCGGGAGAGGAAGTTGGTGAACCAAAGCATCTGCGTGCTGCGGGTGAGATCAGGGGCGATGCCGTTGTCGCTCTCCGGCGCCATGATTCCGGAGGACTTATCGCCGAAGCGCAGGCCCCCGCAGCTGTAACGCACTTCGCCGAGGTCGTCGTATTGATGCTCGTTGATCCAAGTGTGCATGTAGGTGGCCTGCATGATGGCGTAGCGACAGGCGTCCTTGAGATTCTGCCAGTCCTGCGGCGGGGCCGCGTCGTGCGTGCTGGCGGCGGTGATCCGAGACACGGTCTTGAGTTCACCGTGGACGGTTTCACGTGGAAGATGCGGATCGAATCCGTACTGCTGGCAGTGGTACTGCAGGCGTTGCGTGGCGAGTTCTTGATAGCGCGGGTCGGGCGGCGGCGCGTCCTGCGGGGCGGTGAGGAAGACGGGAACGCTGTGCGTGACGAGGTCGTCAGCGAAGCGCTGAATTTCCCCCCAGTGCCTCTTGACGCCCTCTTCGTGCTTGCGGAAGAACTCGTCCACATACTCGCCGAGCACGTCCCAGAAGAGCCTTTCTGCCTCCGCGCAAGTGTGCGCGGGGCTGATGGCTTTCATCGGCTGCCAGCCGCGCCAGTCCTGGAGGCCAAGGATGTCGCGTGTCCGCTGCTCGAGGCCGGCACGGGTGAGTGCGGTCACGGTGGGGATGTACCCGCCGATGAGCTCCCTATTCGCGGTGTGGTTGATGAGGGACACTTCCTTCAGGTGGGGCAGCAGCAGGCCGGCGACCGGATTGAGGCGCAGATTTCTGTACGCGGCGACGGCGTACTGTTCGGTGTTCAGGTGCGTCGCGGCGAAGTGTTCCTCCACCTCGGTGGAGAAGGCTCCCGTGACACGTGCGACACGTTTTGCCTGTAGCCAGGCATCTCCGTCTGCGGCGCTGAACACTCGGGTGCGAAAAGGATCATGGTCGCTGCGGCTCAAGCGCCCGGTAAGGTGGATCTCGGTCGGGCGGGGCAGTCCGTCGTCCTTAACCTTGAAGAGGATGCCGATATCCGGCAGGGCATAAAGATCATTGATGTCGTACCAGCAGACACCGAAGTAACGCATCCAGTAGTGGCCGGCCCGCGCGGCATCCGGGACGAAGCAGCCGCGGTTCATGCCGTTCATCATGCGCTCACCGAACCAGTCGTCGCCTCGCGTGTAGCCGGGGAGGTGCTTCTCGATGCAGCACGTGAGGTTCACGGGATAGTCGGCCTGGATCTGCTCGATTGTCAGCGTGTCGGGGGCGACTTCGATCTGTTCGAGGTGCTTGATCTTGGTGGTCTCGAGCGGGATAACCTGTTCGATGAGCGCATCCTCGCGGCCTCTGGAATAGGTTTCGGGCGAGCCGGGATTCGCGTCGTCGACGAGGGCGCGGGGCGTCACCGCGCGCCGATCGTAGAGCCAGTAGTCCAGCGGCATGTCGCGCAGGTTGTAATCCATGCCGATGAGATCGCTTTTGACGACAGGGATGGCCTTGAAGAGGTCGAAATGAAAATGCGGGCCGTCGTCCTGGAAGTACACGCGCGTGGTCTTCTGGATTTCGAGCCGCAGGGATCGAATGGAAAGCCTGCGAGCGGCGCGGAGAGGAAAGGGCAGCGCGAAGCAGCCCTCCGCGTCCGTGCGGCCTTCGCTGATCTTCCGCCAGGCAAACCAGAGGGTGCGGCCCCAGAACTCGAGGTGCAGGTTGTGAATCGGCGGGCCGTGGCCGCGATCGCCGGCGAAGACGATGCGCCCGACCAGCCGGCTGTCGCGGTGTCCGGCGGGAAGCTGCGGACGCCGCGGAAACAACCTAGCCGTGAAACGCTGCCAGGCTCTGCGAAGCCGCCGAAACTGGTCGAAGATCCACTCGATCATGATTGTGAGCGGACTGTCGATTATCTTCGACTTACCGACCTGGAGATAGTTGATGCCGCGCAGCCGGGGACGGAAGAACGTACCCCCCTTCGATTCGTAACGAATTCGGGTCTCGCGCTTGCAATTGGCGATGATTTCGCGTGTCGAATCGGGCTGCGTGGCGGTTTGGGGGACAGTCATCTGGAGACACTACGATCAAATGGTTCCGAATGTTGGAAAGACGTTAGTTCCGGGCTGGAGAAACGGCGTCGCTCGATTCGTTAGTCTCGGCTCTGGCCTTCGGGTTCGGCTGTGAAGAATTCAGATGATCGACGAAGAACATGGCGAGCTTGCCCTTTCCCTTGGCCTCCAATTCACCGCGCGGGGCGAATTTGAAGCGGCTGCCGAGGAGGTCGTGCGTGGCCTGGGAGATGTTCACCTGGCCGACGGCGCCGGATGACTCCATGCGTGCGGCCGTGTTCACCGTGTCTCCCCAGACGTCGTACTGAAATTTCTTTTTGCCGACGATGCCCGCGACGACAGGGCCGGTATGCACGCCGATGCGGATGCCCAAGTGAGCGCCGCCGCGCCTCCTGCGTTCCGCGATGAAGTCGCGCATCTCGAGTGCGGCCTGCACGACATCCTCGGGATGCGTTGAGTTCCGAACCGGGAGGCCGCCGACCGCCATGTAGGCGTCCCCGATGGTCTTGATCTTCTCCACGCCACGCTTGGCGACGATGACATCGAAGGCGTTAAAGCAATCGTCGAGCTCGCGCACGAGATCGGCCGGCGCGAGAGTGGCGGCGAGCTCGGTGAAGCCTTCAAAGTCGGTAAAGAGAACCGTTACGCGGTCGAAGTGCCGTGCCTCAGCGCGGCCGTGCCGCTTCAATTCGACGACGGTCTCGGCCGGGAGAATGTTGTGCAGCAGATCGTCGGTGCGGCGCTTCTCCTGATCCAGCTCGGCGGTGCGCTCGGTAACTTTCTGCTCGAGCTTCTCGTACAGCATGGCGTTGTCGATGGAAACGGCGATCTGGCCGGAAAGCAGCGTGAGCAGGTCGACCCGCTCCTGGGTGAACGCGCCGGGAGTCAGGTTGTTTTCGAGATAGAGCACACCGACGCTGCGTCCACGGTTCAGGATGGGAACGCACAGGATGGAGACGGGCCGCCTTTTCACGACGTAGGGCTGGGAGCGGCAGCGTTCGTCCGAAGCGGCGTCCGCGATGACTAACGGCTCCCGTGTCCGGTGGACGAACTGCGCCAGCGGGACGGATAGATCTTCGCTCTTCAAGGTGGGAAGGTCCTGCAGTACTTCGATCGTTGCGCCGGCATCTTCGCCATGGGCCTGGATAGCGAGCCCGTCCGCCCCATCGAGCAGAATGAAGCCGCGCTGCGCACCGGCGTTCTCGAGCACAATCTTCATCAGCACGGAAAGCAGCTTAGAGGGCACGACCTCGCGCGATATGATCGTGGAGGCCTTCAAAACGGTGGTGATGTCAAGCACGGCCCCGTTGAGCATGGAGGTGCTCAGATCGAGTCCGCCTTCCCCTCCGGCGAGCGTGGAAAGGCTTTCGCCCTTTTGAGTGAGATATTTGGGGAAGTGTTGCACGAGGTCGCGGTGCTTCGCAGCGGCTCCCCACTCGCGGTAAGCGTTGTAGGCGGCTTTGAGATGAAACTCCGCCAGCACGGGACGATCCGTGGCCGCATAAAAGCGTCCCGCCAGCTCGAAAGCGAGCGCTTCCTCGTGGATGAACTCATTTTGCGAGGCGCCGGTGATGGCGCGGTCGTAGGCGAGGCGAGCCGCATTCTCGTTTCCGATCACGCGGGCGTATTCGGCGGCGCACAGGTCGTACTTGTGACGGTGATTCGCCGGGGAGAAGTGGGCCCAGTATTTCAGCCGCATCATGTCCAGGCGCGCGCGCAACAGCAATCGCCAGCGCGCCGCCGTTGGGGCTTGTTCCGCGAGCGCAAGCGCGGTGAGCGCCTCGTAGAAACAAAGGTTGGGGATCTCGAACTTGGCAAGAACGGCGTCCAGCAGCTTGCGGGCCGAGCGGGCGTGTCCGCGCGCTTCGGCGAAGTGGCGGAAGTGGTAGCAGAGCAGCAGCTTCTGGAAGTGGATAAAGAAGGCGCCGGTCTTGTCGCCGTGATCGCGATTTTGCGCGATCATGCGCTCTTCGTCGTAAGCTTCGCCCACGAGTCGGACGGGGTCGCCGCTGCGGCCCATGAAGTTCAACATGCTCTGCCGGAAGACTTCGTTGTAGTTGTAGTTCGTCTCCTGCTTGAACTGGCGGTACATGGTACTGTAGGCGCGGGTTTCCTCCTCCACGCGCTCCAGCGGCCTGCCGCACAGGAAGGAGTGGATGCAGTAGATGTTCGTGTTCACGCAGGCGAACTCGATCAGGCCGGTTTCGAGCCCGATCTGGAAGGATTCCTGCAACGGACGCAGACTCCCGCGCACATGCTCGGTCCAGTGAAAGATGAGCCCGTAAGGTGTGATGTAGATCTGCGCCTTCCACTCCTTCGCGTTCAGCTTCTCGAGCAGACCGAGCGCGAGACGGCCGTACATGGCCCCTTTTCGCATGAATCCGAGAACACCGCACATGATGACCCCGTAGGAGCCGTACGCGAAGCAGGAGACCGCATTGTTTCCGTAGCGCAGGGAGAGCCGAACCATGCGGAAGACAATCAACGGCAGCAGGTTCGGTCTGCCCCAGTAAACCGAGGAAGTGATGTGCGCGATAATCCGCATCGCGGCTATCTTCTGCGGCTGCACCATTGGCGGCAGGGACATCAAATCCGCGCTCGAGTAACGGCTGAGCGCGATCTGCGTCGCGACCAGATCGGAGACGACGTGGAGGAGGTTTGGACGCGGCGGGAAGCGCTCGCCGAGTTGCGCCAAAACTTCGAGTCCGGTTTCGATGGCGTCGTGAAAGCGGTTCTCGGCTTTGTAAGCGAGGATACGCACCTCGTACGGCTTCACCTTGTCAAGGATGTCGTCCAGCTCCTTGAGCAATGTGCGAAAGCGTCCGTCCATGCGTTCGAATTCGCCGCTGAGATAGGCGGCCTCGGCAGATTCGGTGAATAGCTCGCGTGTGAGCTTCCTGGCCTCTTTCCACGGCTCGCGGCCCAGTTCGACGAGGGAAATGCCGGTCTCGAAATATTCCAGTGCGGTAGGAAAGGCGGAGTTGAGCTTGGCGCGATTGCCTGCTTGGAGATTCAGCTTCGCCAACTCGATCTGGGCTTCGCGAGTCGTGATGACCGTGCGGCCGCTGTTGAGCTGATTGGTGATATCGAAGATGCGTGCTTCACGCTGCGCTTGGGGCACGCTGGCGAGCAGGAGGCGGCCGATCTCCAGATGCAGGCTCGCCCGATCCTTCTCGGGGATCAGCGAATAAACGGCCTGCTGCACGCGGTCGTGGCTGAATTTGTAGCTCGCGCTGTCGATCTGGCAGAGAAGGCCCGCGCCGAGGGAAAGTTTGAGCAGGCCCGCTTCGTCCGCCGGGTCACGGCGGTGCACGACACAGAGTGTTTCGAGATCAAATCGACTGCCGATGCATGAGGCGAGCCGTAATGTTTCTTGCGCTGCGGGATCGAGCCGGCGCACCTTGTTCGCCATCAGGTCGACGACGTTTTCGGCAACGTTTTTCTGCGCGATAAGGCCGGCATCCCATTGCCAGCGCGTGGTGGCCGGATCGAAGGCGAGAAGGCGCTCCGCGGCGAGCGACTTGAGGAACTCCGTGGCGAAGAACGCGTTTCCCTGCGTCTTGTCATGCACGAGAGCTGCGAGAGGCGCGACGGCCCCCCGCGTTGAGTCCAGCGCATCGGCAAGCATGGCTCCAAGGTCGTCTTCCGTGAGATTGCCGATTCGAATGGTTTCCGGCGTCATGCCGGCATCGCGGATGTCGTCGACGGCGCGGATGAAGGGATGCGCCGCGCTGACCTCGTTTTCACGATAGGCGCAGACGAGCATGAAATGGCCGCACTCGGGATCGGTCATGAGCACGTGCAGGAGGTTGAGCGAGGCGGAGTCCGCCCATTGCATGTCGTCGACGAAGATGACGACCGGATGCGCGGCAGTGCAGAGCGCGCGGACGAATTTGCGGAAAACGTAGTTGAACCGGTTCAGGGTCTCGGCGCCGCCGACCTCTGGGATCGGCTGCTGCGGGCCGATGATGTGCTCGAGATTCGGCAGCACGTTGGTGATCACGCAACCCTCCGCGCCCAGCGCGGCGCGGAGTTCGTCCCGTAGCGCGTCGAGGCGCTCCTCGCGTTCGGTGAGCAGGGCGTCGACCAGGTCCTTGAAGGCCTCCACGAAAGCGAAGTAGGGCGTGGCTCGCTGAAACTGGTCGAATTTTCCACTGCTGAAATATCCGCGCCGCGCGGTGATGGGCTTGTGCACCTCATGGACGAGCGACGTCTTGCCGGTGCCGGAGTAGCCGCCGACGAGGACAAGCAAGCGCGCGCCGTCTGCACAACGGTCAAAGGCGCTGAGGAGCGCGGCGACCTCCGGTTCGCGTCCGTACATGCGGTACGGCAGGCGGAAGAGCATGGAGTGATCTTTTTCGCCGAGGGCGAAGACCGGTGCGTCCACACCGC
>DATNEM010000074.1:0-8760 GCA_035552995.1 Acidobacteriaceae bacterium
CGGGCAGGCGTCGGCGCTGCTCGAAGGCGATGCTCAGGCGGCAAGCGAAGATGCGATGGTCGCGCGCGCGGACGCGGGAGACGCGTCAGCCCGCATCGGGCCGGTGACGCTGCTGAAGGTCGCGCATCACGGCAGCCGCACATCGACGACGCCGGAGTTTCTCTCACTCGTTGCGCCGGAGGACGCAGTGATCTCGGTCGGCGCGAACAATACCTTCGGCCACCCGCGCGCGGAGGTGATCGCGCGTCTGGCTGCGGGGCACGCGCATGTCTTCCGCACGGACCGCATGGGCGCGACGACCTTCCTGCTGTCGGAGGACGGCCGCATCGCGGCGCTCGATTCGGCGTCTAATCCCTAATGGACAACTATGGGAACACCGACGGAAACAGCACTCGCGAACTGGAGACCTCAGGCCAGCCTGCAGCGAGCATGAACGCGGCGGAGATCGAAGAGGAGCGCAGGCTCATTCGCCGCATGCAGATGATGATGACCCTCGTGATGCAGACCATCGCGCAGGACTCCTCGCTGACCTACGATGAGGCGGCGCAGATGATCGCCGACGCACGCCGCGCCGCGCTCGCCATGTTCCCGGACAAGGAGCTGGCGTACGACCTGATCTGGCGGCCGCGCTTCCAGCGCCTGATGCGCGAGCGCTTCCTGGTGATGTAAGGCCCTGCGGCTGCCACCCCCCCGCCCCATATCCAGGTACCCCTCTCCCCATACTTAAATCCTAAGATCTTGAGAACGCTTGGGTTAGATACCCGACCCCGCTAAAATCTAGATTCTGTTGACTGACCTCCTGAAAACGTTGAAAATATGAGGCTTACGCTTTCCCGGACGAGGGCCAGGCAAAAAGCCGCGCGCCTCACTGGTTTTTCTTCCATTTTACAGCGGCTGTCAAGAGGCCGGATGGGGGTTAAAACACAACCGCCGCCTGCATGGCTGCAAGCGGCGGCTGAGGTTGAGCGGAGCTTTAGAAGCTGAGGCGGGCTGCCAGCTGCGCATCACGCGGTGTGCTGACCACCGGAACACTGATACCGCCGGCATTGCTGGTGTTGTACTGACCGAAGCTTGAACCTGCCACGCCGGCGTTGATGCTTCCCCAGACGACGTGGTTGGTCACATTGTTCATGTCCGCTTCGAACTGCAATGCCCAGTTCTCATGGATCTTGAACGTCCGCTTGAGGCTCAGGTCCACGTCATAGTAGCCCATGCTCCATGCATTGCCAGCTCCAACTCTGGGGGCCGAGCCGGGGACATAGAGCGCTGAGCCATTGCCGACATAGTGGATGATGCCTGTGGTGCCGGCCACGGAACTGCCCACCTGCGCCTGTGTTCCGGCCTGGTTCACACTGAATGCAGCGGGATTCAGGTACCGGACATTGGCGTAGTAGTTGGCGGAACCGGGAGCTGACGTGATGTTCTTGCCGTATTGGTTCTGCCGCACGGGAACGCCCGAAACCAGGCTCGGCATACAGGTGCCCAGGATGCTGTTGCCGCCACAGCCGGAGGCCGTGGCCACGATGGGAACGCCGGTGTGGTAGAAGGCGACGCCGCTCAGGTTCCATCCACCCGCCAGCGCGTTCACAAGGAAGTTGTCGCCGCCGAAAGCCTTACCCTTGCCGAACGGAAGCTGGTAGACCACCGTTCCAACCAGGTTATGCGGCTGGTCTGTGGTCGAGATCGAACGGTCCAGCCGGTTGTTGTCGTACTGCCGGAAGGTACCCACATCGTCGATGGACTTCGAGTAGGTGTAGTTCAGCATGAAGTCCAGCCCGTGCGCATTGCGCTGCCGCAGCGTGATCTGCAACGCATGATATGCGGTGTTGCCTACAAAGCTGGTCGTATCGCTTACGCCGCTGAACTGCGGAAAGGGCAGAAAGTATTGATAGTTGGAATTGGAGGCGTAGTAAACCGCGCCGCCTTTGTACGGATTGAGAGGAGTAAAACCAACTGCTGTGGCCGCATTGATCGCCGCCGCGGTGGAATTGGTTGAGAGGAGGTCCGTATTGCCGGTGCCGAAGCCGCAGGTGGTCGGCCCGCAAGGGGTTGCGGTGGTGCCGTTCAGATTGAAGTCGGCCATGTGGGCAAAGCTGTACGGCAGGCGGTTGTTCTTGTCCCAACGCGCGCCGCTCACGCTGAGGAAGTGGCCCTGGCTGCCTACGTAGCTCACCGTGATCGACATGTCCTTGGTGAGGGAACGCTGCAGGCCGAGGGTCCAGTTCTCATACTCCGGTGTGCGTGCGCCGTAGTTCGGGTCGAAATAGGTCACCGACGTTCCGGCCTTGCCCAGCGCGGTTGTATTCGCCGTTACGTATTCGGCGAGGCTGCTGGCTCCTGCCGGAGGCGCCGGTGCGACCACCGATCCTGTCCATCCGCAAGCCACGCTGTCCGCCTGTCCGATCGTGCACGCTGTCTTGTCCCAGTAAAACGCCGGAGCGGCGCTAATGCCGCCCGGGGCCGAGGCCGAAGGCGTAAAGCCGAGGGTCGACGGCGAACCTGACTGGCTGCCGCTGGTCCAATCGCCGCGCGCGTAGGCTACGTCAAAGCTTCCGCGGACCACCGTATTCGGATTGACTGAATACGCAAAGCCGAAGCGCGGAGCGATGTTCTTCCAGTAGATCTGCGACGGCGAACTGCAATTGCAATACACCGGATCGCTGCCGCTGCCCGCGAAGGCCAGCGTGCCCTGGTTGCCGGTGATCGTGTTCGCGCCGGTAGGATTCAACCAGCTGAAGATGTTATGCGCTTCGGTGATTGAGGGATAGATGTCCCAGCGGAGGCCCAGGTTCAGGGTCAGCCGGTCATTCATCTTGTAATCGTCCTCAACCCAGAAGGAGGGATCGCGCCATCGCGTTCCAAGACCGGGGACGTTGACCGAGAGGTTGCTGCTGGAATCGACTGCGCCGATCATATAGCTGGCCACCGAAGAACCCGTGGTGGAAATGGTGGTTTTGCCCGAGCTGAAGTTCGCGGTCTCGGTGCTCGCGAACGTGAACGGCATCGGTCCGGTCTGAGAGACGACCTTGTAGTAGTTGAACTCCTGGATCACATACTGGCCGCCGAAGGTGAAGTTGTGCTTGCGGAACGTCCACTGCAAGTTGTCAGTCAGGTTGTAAGTGTTGTTGATCTTGTTGTTCCAGGCATAGCCACCCCAAGTGGGCGGGTTGGAGAAGGAACCGCTCCACGAGATCCCGGGGAAGCCATCCACCGCCTGGCCGGACAGCCCGGCTGGGAGGACGATGCCGGCGGTGCTCGCCGCATATTGGTTCTGCCGGTTCGGTGTTACCGAGTCGCTCTGGTAGCGGCCATAGCCGATGGCAAACTGGTTCACAAGATGCGAGTTGATGGTGAATGTATCTTTCACCATGTCGACATTGGTCACCGGGTTGTAGATCTGCGATGCGTTGAATGGCGGCTTCAATCCGCTGCCGGAGTTCAGGCCCGTTGCAGCCTGCCGACCGAAAGCCACCACCAGCGAAATCTGGTTGCGCGAGCTCTGGTCATAGTCGATTTTGCCTGTCTCATACCAATTCGCCAGGCCGATGGGAGTACCGAACGTCAAATTGTTGCTGTATGAATTCTGGTTAATCAACGGTTCATATGGCAACACGAACTGGTTGTAGTACTTAGAAGCTGCCGAGAAGCGGCTGGCCGGAATCATGTCCACAGTGGGAGTTCCGTTCACAATTGCCGTAAAGGGCTGGCGAGTGCAGGTCGAGCACCCAGGCACCTGGGTAGCGGGATCGTAGATATGCGCGCCGCCGTTGGCTGCCGCATATCCGCTGAAGTCCGCATAACCCAGCGGGGTGCCGCTTTGCGTGTAACCAATCATCGCCGCGGTCGGCATCGTGATAGGCGCATACTTGGCGCCCTGCTGCTCACGGTACTGGCCGTAGTTGCCGAAGAGGAAGAGCTTGTTCTTGATGATTGGGCCGCTCAGCACGATGCCGAACTCATTCTGGATTTCACGCGGCTTCAGGCCGTTCAGATTGCACCAGCTGGTGGATGCTGAGAGCGCCGTGACGCTGCAAGAGCCGCCGGTCGGTACCGGCCGTCCCGTGAGCGCAGGCACCTTGCTGGTGAACTGCCAGGCGTCGAAGATGGTGTTGCGGTTGAACTCATAAAGAGAGCCGTGATAGCTGTTTGTACCGCTCTTGATGGAGTAGTTCTGCACGCCCTGGCCGGAGTACTGTGACGAGTAGCCCGCGGTCTGAACCTGGAACTGATCGATCGCATCGACTCCGATCGCGGTCCACGTAAAGCGCGGATCGCCTACGCCGTCAGCCTCCGGCAAATTCAGGCCGTCGATATAGATCTCCTGCACGCCGCCGCTTGGTCCGCTGCCATTGGTAATACCGGAGTTCGACGTTGCGTTGCCGTTGGTGTAGTTCGATTGCACGCCGGGCATCAGATACGCGAAGTCTGTGACGCGACGCTGGTCCATGTTGGCGTATGCGCCCATCAGCACCGGCAGGTTGGAGTACATCTGGTTGTCCATCACCGCGCCAAGGCTCGCGTCCGAAGTGTTGATCAGCGGCGGGGCGGTGCTCACCGTCACGGTCTCGCTCGCCTGGCCCACGGTCAGGTTCACATTTACGGCGACCGTGTTCAGCGCGTCAACGGTGACGTTCTCCTGCTTGTAGCCCTGGAAGCCGGGGGCCGCAACTACGAGCGTATAAGTGCCCGGAGCCAGCGGAGAGATGGTGTAGTCGCCGGACTTTGTGGTCGTACGCGTGGTCACCACGTTGGTGTTGACGTTGGTCGCAGTGACAGTGGCATTGCCGACGACCGCGCCGGACGGGTCCTGCACCGTGCCGGCGATCGCGCCGGTGCCGGCCAATTGCGCGTAGGCCGCGCCGGTCATCATTACCGCAAACGTCATCAGGACGGCGAGACAGGCAAGAGCGCGCGGGAAGCGCACGGCTGCTTTGGAGTTTTCGGAGTTGCGGAACATGGCGTATGACCTCGTCAAAAATAAATATGGAAGGAAGCGAAACGGGTGTATTCCCCGAAATCTGCTCTATTACTCCCGCGAAAAAGCCCGGCGCGAGAATCGGCTCAGAAAGGTAAGACCACTTTTAGGATCAGGACTAGATTCTTCTTTGGAAACAGCTCCTGTCAAGCGTTGATTTGTCTTTTTTTAGGTTTGGTAAGGCGACAGGCGGGTTTTTCATTGGAAAAAACGTTGGAAGCCTACGTCTCTAATGGATTTCCATCAGTATTGACAGGGGGGTCTACTGGCAGCGAACTCCCTTCGGGCGCCGATATTTCGCTCCAGCGAGTCCAGCTTATTTGACCGGAGGGCGGGCGGAATTTGCGCCCCCTCCTGGAAAAGCAGGCCTGACCGAATTCCTTCCAAAGGTCCAACCTTGTCTTGTTCTGAAGTGCCCGGGAGACGCTGCAGCGTATTGCCGGCAGTCGCGGCAAATCGATTTAAGGCGCGCTATGCGCTGCCAGCCACTGCTTCAGGTTCGGCTCCTGGGCCACCCGCAACTGAGCGCAGTCGCCGATGCGTTCCAGGGTTTTGGCGAGAGTCCGTTGGGCGGAGCCAACCTGGTGCGCGGCGAAGAAACCGGCCACCTCGTCGCGCCGGTCCACGGAACAAAAGGCGCCGGTTGCCTCGACGATGCGCGCGCCGGAGCTTTCGGTGGCGCGCCGCTCGATCTCGCCCCAATGCTCGCGCACGAACTTCCATGCGGGCCCCTGCGTGTCTCTCCGCTGCAGCATCATGGCGATCAAGCGCCAACTGTCCTGGCTGCGCACGTCGTCGGAGACAGCGAGTTGGAGTGTCCGGTCCACGAGCGAGGGCGAATCGAACCAGGTGAGCGCGCGCAGGGCGGCGTCGCGGAAGTCCGGGTCTTTGGTCTCGCGGACTACTTTCAACAGGCGGTCATACATCGCGGCATCGCCTTTGGAGGCGGTGAGAGCGACGGCGGCATCGAGGATGCCGGGGTCCGCCGGCTTGTGTCCGGAGAAAAGCTGGTCGGTCAGCCGCTGCGCCTCGCTGAGCACAGCGGGATCGTGCGCCTCGCCCAGCGCATCGAACAGGGCCTCGCGCAGCTCTGCATGGTCCTCTTTCTCACGCCGGCGCGGGCCGCCCATCGCGGCGTATACGGGCCCAAACTCGCGACGCACGACGGCATCCAGCTGCCTGCGGTCGTCATCGCTGGCGATGCGCACGCCGATGGCATCGATTCTTCCCAGAACGCTTTCCATCAGGGTCGGGTCGGAATCGCCCTTGACGGCCAGCGCGAGATCGAGGAACTCGCCGACCGTGCCGTCGCCGGCGCGCATGAGCGCCCAGCGATCGCCGAGCAGACCGATGCGCTCCGTGGGAGTGAGCCCGGTCTCTGCGTGGGCGACGATCGCGGCGTAATCGGCGCTTGCATAGGCGGTGCGGAAGTAGCCTGCGTCGTCGGCGTTGGCGAAGAAGAACGGGGCTTTGGTTTCGGCTTTGATGTGCGCGGTCTCGGGCGCGATCAACTCGCAGCTGTCGCCATGGATGCAGATCGGGATCGTCCATTGCTCGATGGCCGGTGCGGGAGGCGACGCTGGATCTAAGCTGGTTTGCGAGAGGTGCGCGACGGTCTTGCCGCTGTCCGCGCTTCGCTCCTCAAAACGTTGCTGCGTAACGGGGACCTCGCCGCCCTGCGGTGCGCCGAATCGAACCTCAGGCACGCCGGGCTGCTCGACATAGCTGCGCATCACTGCGTCGACCGGGAGGCCGCTCGTCCTGGTCTGCGCGCCCCAGAAGTCCTCAGCCGTAGCATTGCCGTAGACGTGCGCGTTCAGATATGCCTGCACACCGCGGCGAAAGGTATCCTCGCCGGTCCAGTGCTCGACCATCGCGATGACCGCGCCGGCTTTGCCGTAGGCGATGTCGTCGAACAGTTCATTGATCTCCGCGGGCGTCTCGGCGCGCTGGAGGATCGGGCGGGTGGCCTGCGCCGCGTCGCCGTCCATAATGCCGCTGCGCTCGGCGGCTGCATCCTGCTCGAACTCCCACTTCGGCTTCCACTTCGCCGCGGCTTTGGTCTCCATCCATGTGGCAAAGCCTTCGTTGAGCCAGAGATTGTCCCACCATGCGGGCGTCACCATGTCGCCGAACCACTGGTGGGCCATCTCATGCGCGACGGTGGTCGCTACCTCCTTGCGCGCGCCCAGCGGGCCGTTCTTCGCGTCCGCCAGAAGTTCGGTTTCGCGGAAGGTGATGCAGCCGAAGTTCTCCATTGCGCCGGCTTCAAAGTCCGGGATGGCGATCAGGTCGAGTTTCTTCAGCGGATACTTGATGCCGAAATAATTGTCGTAGTAATGCAGGTCCCACTTCGCGGCGCTGAGCGCAAACTTCGTCAGCGGGACCTTGTCCGGAGTTGCGCATACGCGGATCGGAATGCCGTCCGATTTGCCGGCGGTGCATTGAAAATCTCCCACCAGCCACGCGACGAGGTAGGTGGACATCTTTGGCGTGGTGGCAAACGCGATGGTGTGCTTGCCGGTCTCCGAGCCGGGAGTGTCGCGGATGGTCTGCATATTGGAGATCGCCGTGTCGCCTGAGTCCACGACCAGCGAGACATCGAAGGTCGCCTTCAGCGCAGGCTCATCGAAGCAGGGAAACGCGCGCCGCGCGTCGGTTGCCTCGAACTGGGTAACGCCGTAGTTGCGCAGCTTTGTCTTCGAGAGATAAAACCCGCGCAGCTTGTCGTTGAGGATCCCGCGGAACGCGATCTCCAGCGTAACCGGGCCGGCGGGCAGCGGCTTGGCGAAGTGCAGCGTCGCCTGTTCCGCCGCGGCATCGAGGGTGACTGTGGCTTCTAGAGCTGGCTTGTCATTCCGCAGCGCAGCGGAGGAATCTGCTTTTTCGTTTCCGCCGATCTGCGCCCTCGCCGACTCAAACTCAATCTCCGCCGCATTCAGCGTAATCGCGCTCGATGGAGACTCGAGCACCACATCGATCCGCTCTGTCCCCTCGAACCGCGCCTTCGCAAGATCGGGAGTGATCGTCAGCGCATAGTGCTGGGGCAAAACGCCCCCGGGCAGCCGCTGCGCGTTCGCACAGATCAGTCCAGCGGCGGCGAGCACGCAGAGTGCCCCCGCCGCCCGCAGCCTGCGCCACAGCCCCATCTTGCTGAACCCGCCTCGCAACACTCCCAACAGACTATATGTTGCGGCGCAAATCCCGCTCTACTTTCGCGCGCCCTACACCCGCACGATATCGATCGGCTCCAGCGATTCCGCCGTGTGCCCGAAGACCTTGATGTTCTTCCAGCTCTGCTTCTTTTTGCGGCGCGCCGTGAACTGCATCCGGTGTGTGTGGCACTGCCTGCATTCCTTGATGTCGATGGTCGACGAATACTCGCTCAGGTGACTCTTCTCATCGGACCCGATGCCGAAGTGCGCGAGAATCGATTCGCCCAGCTGGTGCGCCTTTATGCGCGCGTGCAACTCGTCCACGCAGTTGCGCAACGCCCGTTCCGTAAGGTAGTAGCGCGTCTGCGTGCCCTTCTGCGAGAGAAACTGGCTGCACGCCTCGCAGTATGGCAGAGCGCGCAGCATTCCGTACACCACTACGCCGCCCAGTGCCAATCCGAAAATCTGCAGCGCCGCCCACAGCCACTGCCCTCCCTGGGTGGCGACTCCCTTGCCGACCGAGTCGATGCTGCTGCCCACCTGGCCCATCTTGCCGCCGCCGCCCGCCCCGAGCTGTGTGCCCATGTCTGCCTTGGCCAGCATGCCGCCAACGCCCTGCGCCATTCCTTC
>DATNEM010000075.1:0-2233 GCA_035552995.1 Acidobacteriaceae bacterium
GAACTCCACACCCACCTTTAGCGCGGCTTCCACATCTTCTACGAGCACAGTCTCATCCGGATGATGGCTCACGCCTCCCGGCGAGCGCAGGAAGAGCATCGCGCTGGGCACGCGGCGCGCGAGGATCATCGCGTCGTGGCCCGCTCCGCTGGTGAGTGTGCGTGCAGGCGGGCAGAAACTCTTCGCGATGGATCCGCCGAGCAGCGCCGTGACGGTTCGATCCATCGGAACTGCGGATTGGTCGAAACCGCCTGTGGAGAGTTCAATGCCTCGCTTCTGGCATGCGGCCTCAGCCGCCGACATGAAGTGGAGGTTAGCCTCGTGCCGCACTGAATCCTGCGCATGCCGTACATCCAATGTAGCGATTGCCATTCCGGGCACAACATTGCTTGCTCCCGAAGGCACCTCCATTTTCCCGACGGTAGCGACAAGGCCCGGAGTTGCAGCAGCGTATCGCTCCACTTCGCATATCCATTCGGCAGCAGCCGCAAGCGCATCTTGTCGCAACCGGCCCATCGGTGTGGTGCCTGCATGATTTGCATGACCGGTGAAGGTAAAGGTCATGCGGGTCTGTCCGGCGATGGCATCCACAACCGCAAGTGCCGCGCCTTCACTCTCCAGCACCGGTCCCTGCTCGATGTGGAACTCGAGATAGGCGAAGGCCGCCGGGTCCAGCGCTGCGTTGGATAGCTCTTCGGGCTCAAGGCCGAAATCACGGATCGCCTGCGCGACCGTGGTCCCATTTGCGTCAGTTCTGGCCAGCACCTCAGGTCTCAACTCGCCAATCAGAGCAAGGCTCCCAAGAAACGGCTTCGCAAATCGCACGCCTTCTTCCTCAGAGAACCCGATGACCTCGATTGCATACGGCATTACGCCGCCGGTCGCGGCATTCTGCGCCGCCAGTTCTTCGAGGAGCGCAACACCCATCACCACGCCGAGAACCCCATCGAACGCGCCGGCATTGGCCACCGTATCAAGATGAGAACCGGTCAGCAGACGCGGTGCCTTCTCCTCCGCGCCCTGCAGAACGCCCCGCAAATTTCCAACGGCATCCACACGGACGCTCATGCCCGCGGCCTTCATCCATCCGCCCAGCAATTCGTGGACTCGATGCATTGCAGGCGCAAGGAACGTCCGCGTCGTCTCGCCAGAGACCTCCGTGCACTGGGCAATCTCGCGGCAGCGGGCGATAATCCGCTGCGCACGCGAGATATTTGTCTCGCTCAATGGGCCCGCCTCACGCGCGCCTCAATGTGCCCAGCGGGTTCGTCCGTCGGCACAAAGATTTCGTTTGCGTTCTCCTGGCCGAAACGCGCGAGATCGACCAGCAGGCAGTGCTTGTTGGGCATCACTATATCCATCTGGTCCACTTCGGCAACGCGCTGCAACGCAGCCCTGCCCATCGCGTACAGCGTCTCCTGCACCGACTTGCTCTTGTGCTCCGCAAAGATCGCCAGCATTGTCTCCCGGAGCGCGGCGCGCGTCGAATCGAAGTCCAGCTTGTCTTGTGTGTAGCGCCACTCCGCAGCGACCGCAGTGCAGAAGAGGCGATCGGTCGTCTCCTTTAGCGTCGTCAGATCGTCTTGGATGTAGCCCTCAAACGCGGAATCGGCCGTCTTCATCACCACCATGTTCTTCAACCCCGATGTGATCGCGAAGCCGCCGCCCTGCGCGCGTGAAACCGTCGTGGTCGCCACCTCGCCCGACCCGCGAATAAAGCTCGTTTGATGCGGTTTACCATCAATCGTCAGCCGCTTCCACATGTGGCCCTCGACAGCGACCCAAACCGACGCGACCTGCGGATTGCGCGAGAGCAAAAAATCGATCAGGTCTTTCGCGTAGTCCTCCATCGAGATCGCCGACGACCGCTTCGCAACGGAGTAGACCGTGTTCTTCATGGTGTCTGTCGGCAGTATCTTGCTGTTGTCTCCGTCGTAGTGCGCCGAGTCGAAGTCGCCGGTCAGCAGCACCTGCACCGTCCACTCGCGCAGATGGTTGCCGTCTGGCCCGCGCACCACCTTCATCAGCCGGACCTTGGATTTGCCGTAACGATTTTCACTAAGTTCGATCATTCTTCACTTTCATGTTCCCGCAGATGAACTGCAAATGGGCTGCGTGCTGCAAACCAATCTATCTTCAGCTTCCTCGATATGTTGAGTAGCCGTTCGCCGAGAGCAGCAGCGGAACATGGTAATGCTGGTCCTGATCGGCCACGGTGAACACGATTTCGACA
>DATNEM010000076.1:0-9164 GCA_035552995.1 Acidobacteriaceae bacterium
CGCAACATCTCGCGCTCTGTCTCTACCATCGGCCTAATCCGTGTTGATCCGTGTAAATCCGTGGTTGCTTTTGTTCTTACTTGCCAAGCAGCCGCTTCGCGTGCGCCACCACATTCGCCACGTTGATGCCCAGCTTGTCCAGCGCAATCGGCCCGGGAGCCGATGCCCCAAATCTGTCCAGCCCAACGATCGCGCCGTTGTGGCCGACGTACTTCCACCAGCCCATGGTCGCCCCGGCCTCGCACGCCACCTTCGGGGTCGCCTCCGGCAGCAGCTCAACCTTGTAGGCATCCGGCTGCTCATCGAAAATCTTGAAGCTCGGCATCGACACCACACGCCCGCTGATGCCTGCGCCCTTCAACTCGTCCGCCGCCTTCAGGCATGTCGTCACCTCGCTGCCCGTGCCGATCAGGATCACATCTGGCTTCGCCTCCTGCCGGATCGCGTATGCGCCCTTCGGCACGCCCGCCCACGCCGGCTCTGCGTCGAACACCGGCAGGTCCTGCCGGCTCAGCGCCATAAAGCTCGGGGACTTGCGCTCCAGCGCCAGCTTCCAGCACACCGCCGTCTCGTTCGCGTCCGCCGGGCGAAAGTCCGTCATCTGCGGGATCGCGCGCAGGCTCATCAGGTGTTCTATGGGCTGATGCGTCGGACCGTCCTCGCCCAGGCCCACAGAATCGTGCGTGAACACATACAGTGAGTGCGTGCTCATCAGGCAGCCCATGCGCAGCGCCGGACGGCAGTAGTCGGAGAAGACGAAGAAGGTCGACCCAAACGGGATTACGCCGCTGTGCGCCGCCATGCCGTTCACCATCGCCATCATGCCGAACTCGCGCACGCCGAAGAACACATTCCGGCCCGCCGGGTCCACGTGGAAGCTGGGCGAGTCCTTGAAGATCGTCTTCGTCGAGCTCGTCAAGTCGGCCGCGCCGCCAAACAGCTCCGGCACTACCTTCGCAATCGCGTTCATCACCGTCTGCCCGGCGTTGCGCGTGGCGATGGGCTTGTCAGTGGGGAACTTCGGAATCTGCTTCTCCCAGTCCTTCTGCATCTCGCGCTTGATCACGCGCTCAAACTCGGCCGCCGGCTCCGGATACGCGCGCTTGTACTCCTCGAAGTGCGCGTCCCATTCCTTGTGCGCCTGCTTTCCGCGCGTCTTCGCCTCAAGCCAGTTCTTCGCTGCCTCTTCCGGCACATAGAACGTCTTGTCCTCCGGTCAGCCGAGGTTCTTTTTCGTGGCCTTCACGTTCTCCGCGCCCAGTGCCTCGCCATGCACCGCCTTCGTGCCCGCCTTCGGGCTGCCGTATCCAATCACCGTGCGCACGCGGATCAGCGTTGGCCGCGTCGTGTCGGCCTTGCCCTGCTCGATCGCGTCTTCAATCGCGCGCAGATCGTTGCCGTCCGGCACGCTCAGCACCTGCCAGTGATACGCCTCGAAGCGCTTCGTCACATCTTCCGTGTAGCTCAGCTCTGTGGGTCCATCGAGCGAGATCAGGTTGTCGTCATACAGCACAATCAGCTTGCCCAGGCCAAGCGTCCCTGCCAGCGATGCCGCCTCATGCGAGATGCCCTCCATCAGGTCGCCGTCGCCGCACAGCACATACGTGTGGTGGTCCACCACCTGGTACATGTCGCGGTTGTAGACCGCGGCCATGTGTTTCTCCGCGATCGCAATGCCCACCGCCATGCCGAAGCCCTGGCCCAGCGGCCCGGTGGTGACTTCAACACCCGGCGTCTCGCCGTACTCGGGGTGGCCCGGCGTATGCGATCCCCACTGCCGGAACTGCTCCAGTTGCGACATCGGCAGGTCATAGCCGGACAAGTGCAGCGATCCGTACAGCAGCATCGACGCGTGCCCGTTCGAGAGCACAAAGCGATCGCGGTCAAACCACTTCGGGTCCGCGGGATCGTGCTTCATCAGCTTGTGATACAGCAGATACGCAATCGGCGCGCATCCCAGCGGCGCTCCCGGATGCCCGCTGTTGGCCTTCTGCACGCCATCCACCGCCAGAAACCGCAGCGCGTTGATCGACAACTGGTCCAGTTCGTTCTGCTTGTCCGATGCCTTCTCGCTCATTCCGTCTCCAACCTCATCTAAATTCCGGCCCTGCGTTCCGCTCTGCGGCCCTACGTTCCGCGCAGGATTCGCTTGGCGCACCGGTATCCGCGCCGCGGTCTCAGGCGCACAAAGTTTCATCGCAAGGACCTGCCCTCGCGCGTTCCTGGGAAGTTCCGCGTCCTCGTCCAGCACCTTGGCCCACGTTCCCGCCGGACATTCTGACGCGTTCTTTCAGTGTACTAGCCTGGAGGCCGCCGCCGGGCGGACGGGCTCTCGAGCTGCATACCGATTTTCAAAAACTTGGCATACGACTCATGTCGTATTAGACTGGTTCAGCGCCGAAGAGAGAGGCAAATCGTATGCGCCCGCTGGTTGAGAAACACGATCGTAACCGAACTGCAATGGGCTTCGTCAGCCTGCTCCTAATCGTCACAGTCGCGAATTCACTCTTCGCGCAGGAGAAGCCCGCACCAAATCGTGCAGACTCCGAGGCCAGCCAGCGCGACTATCGCTTCGAGGTTGCCTCCATACGGCCTACCGAACCTCAGGGTCCGGGTAAATACGGCACCCTCCAACCCTTCGCGCCGGGTCACTATCACGACGAGCGAATCTCTCTAGCGATCCTGGCCTGGAAGGCATTTGATCTCAAACAGGGCTATCAAATTCAAACCCCGAGCTGGATGAGTTCGGACTGGTTCTCCGTCAACGCAACTGTTCCAAACGGTGCTACGAAGGATGACCTGCCAATCATGCTCCGCCATCTCCTTGCGGACCGTTTCGAGCTGAAGTATCACCGCGAGATACGACAGATGGACGGCTACGAGCTCGTGGTGGCAAAGTCCGGACCTCGTCTCACCCCGTCGGGGGATACGCCACCACAGGTGGAATTTGCGAAAGGGCCCGCAATTGAGGTGAAGAACGGAGTACCACAATTCAGCAAAGATGCAGGGTCCGGCCAGCTCTACTACGGCACGACCGGCCAGTGGCGAGGGCGGAACAGGACAATGCAGAGCCTCGCGTCCGACCTTTCCAGCCGTCTGCACCTTCCCGTGATGGACGCGACTCACATTTTGGGCGAATACGACTACATGCTCACCTATACCACCGGCGATGAGATGTACCCTTCCGGCAACGCCCCTCCGGCAAACGCGGACGCAGCCTCAACGCCGCTTGAACATCCCCTTTTGCGTGACGCTCTGCGCGAACAACTCGGCCTCGAGCTGCGACCCGTCAAAAATGTCCCTATCGACGTCATCGTCATCGACAGCGCAAACCAAGTGCCGACGGAAAACTGACTGCTCGGGACAAGCCTCGTCCCTCGCGCCCCTCTCGAACCTTGAACCTCGCACCTAGTACCTTTAAGAAATGGCCAATCTCACCCTTGTCTATGGAATGCGTCTTCTTCCCGCCGATGAGGTCGGCTCAGTCGGCGAAGCGCCTGTGAACCTCAAGAACGGCAACCAGGCCCACGTCACCATGCATGTTCTGGAAGGCAGCCGCGAGCAGATCGAGGCCCAGCTCCGCCACTCCATCGACGCCTTCTTCGACTTCTACCCCGAAATCTAACCGCGAACCCCGCTCACCCTTCGCCCTCTCCTGCCGATGAACTCAGGAGATGCCGCGTCCCATCACATTCCAGCGGGCACTCGCCGGTGTCGCGTTTCTCTGCGCAACCGCACATGCGCAGCTCCCTGCACCGCCGGCGACTACCGAAGACGCTCTCCGCCAGATGTTCGATCAGGCCGCCATCATCTTCACCGGCCAGGTCACCGCAGTGCGCCACACTGCGAGCGCTAACGGCTCGACCGGCACTCTCGAAATCGACTTCTCCATCGACGACGCCATCCGCGGAAGCGCTTCTCACACCACCTACACTCTGCGTGAATGGGCCGGCCTCGCACCGGATAGCGTCTCGCCCTTTCTCGCCGGCCACCGCTACCTGATGCTTCTGCACTCGCCCGGCCCATCTGGGCTCACTTCGCCTGTCGGCGGCCCCGACGGCGTTATCCCCATCGTTCCCGGCAACGACGCCGCGTCTCCCACTGCGCCCGATGCCGCCGGCCTCGCCGTTCAGGCCTCTCTCGCACAGGCTTCACATTTCCCTGCGCGCACAAACATCCGCATCGCCGCAGCGCAACCAGATTCGGATGCGGGCGCACTCGCCTCCACAAACCCTCTCGCCTCTTCGACAATCGATCTCCGCTGGATCGCCACCCGCGTCCTCACGCCGCTCGCGTATCTGCCGAGCGAACCCGCCGCCGCTCGGCCTATCGTCGCGCGCGCCTACAGCATTCGATCCTCGACAAACTTCCTCGCTCCAGAGGGTGATCGAATCACCCCGAACAACAATCTCTCCGCTCCCTCAGTTACAGGCGCCGTGGAACCGGCGACTTCCAGCCTCAACTATCCCGGACTTCTCGCGCTCCTCCACTCCTGGCAGGCACATTCTCATGCCGCACGCTGATCGCCGGGCGAAAACTCGCACGCAAATCCTCGCAGGCGCGCTCGCGCTGCTTCTCCCAACCAGCGTCGGCTTCGCCAGCGGCCCGCGTTGGGTCACGGGCCCGCCCTACTTCACCAACGCCGCGCCCGGCAATCCTGTCGTCTGGGGCATCGGCAACATTTCGTACTTCACTGACCCAGGCGACCTCAGCGCTTACGTCAACCACGCCGCCGCCGATGCCATCGTCGCCGCCGCGGCCTCCGTGTGGAACGTACCGACAGCCTCCATCACGCTGGCGCAGGGGGGTACACTCGCCGAGCACGTCAGCTCCGCCGACGCATACATCACATCGTCCGGCCCGGTATTTCCTGCCGACGTCGACGCCGCGAACTACGGTGCCGTCCCCATCGCTGTCATCTACGACTCCGACGGCTCTATCACCGACATGCTGCTCGGTTCCGGCGCATCCGCACCCGCCGAGTGCCGGCAGAACGCCGTCACCGAAGATGTCGACGGCATCACCACCGCCGGGGTGATCCAGCACGCCATCCTCATCCTGAACGGCCGCTGCACCGGCCCCGCGCCTGAACAGCAACTGCAGTTGCAGTATCAGCTCGAGCGCGCCTTCGGCCGCGTCCTCGGCCTCGCATGGTCGCAGACCAACGACAATGTCTTCACGCGCACGCCGCAGCCCACCGCATTCCAGGCCCAGCACTGGCCCATCATGCACCCCATCGACATCCTCTGCGGCGCTTACACCTATCAGTGCCTGCCCTCGCCGTTCACCCTGCGCGATGACGACATCGCAGCCATCTCCGGCCTTTATCCGTACATAGCGTCAGCCCCTTTTCCCTCGCCCACGCCCGCCCCCGGCAAGCAGTGGAGTTACATTCAGGCAGGCTACGTCCGCGGTCAGGTCACCTTCCCCACAGGCCAGGGCATGGCCGGCGTCAATGTTGTGCTGCGCCGCTGGCGCGGAGGCACCAGTGCACCCGAGCCGTACGAGGATGTCTCCGCTTTCTCCGGTGTCTATTTCCGATGGACCGGCCCTAACCCGGTCCATGCAGCCGCATCCACCGTCGCAGCGAGCATGGGCTCGACCGATCCGGGCCTTGAAGGTTACTACCAGATGTCCTGGATTCCCGACGACGACCCGATCAGTGCGCAGAACGGCGAGATGCTCGCCACCTTCACGACCCAACCCGTCAATCCGCTGTATATCGGCCCTTACTCGCTTGGTCCCTACGCGGCCGGCGCCGTGGCGCCCTCCGGTTCTTCGCAGACCCTGACCTCGCGCGATCCCATCTGGCCTGCGAGCTACGGCGGCGTCTCCGTGGAACAGTTCCCGTCCGCCAACGGAGCATCCAGTTGCTCCAACTCCACCAACGGAATCGAATCTTCACCTGACGCTATCGATCCCTCCGGATGGTGGACCAGCGTCCTCTGCGGCTACGGCCATACCGCCTGGTCCAGCTTCTCGATGCAGGCCGGCCGCACGGCAACCATCGAAGTCACAGCGCTCGATGAATCCGGCCTGGCCACCACGCAGAAGGCCATGCCCCTCATCGGGGCCTGGTCCGCGATGGAGGCGACTGGGACGCTGCCAACGCTTGCAGCGACACCTGCGGCCTTCAACACGCTCGCCGTCGGCACAAGTGCAACCAGAATTGTTACAAATTCCTCGCAATCCCTCCGCTTCGTCATCGCAGACGCGCGCGGCGACGGCCGCCCCGATTTCGCCTACCGCGCCCGCGTCCTCTACGCCGATACCGTTTCGCCCGCCGCCGTCAGCATTACCGGCGGCGCCATCACCATCGCCGGCACGGGCTTCCGTCGCGGCAACAGCGTCACGATCAATGGTGTGCCCGCTGTTGTGTCCTCATGGACCTCCACCACCATCACCGCCATCGCCCCGCCCCAGTCGTCCTTCACATCTCCGCCCTCCGTGCCCGTCTCCGTTGCTGTCTCCGATCTCTCCACCGGCGGGTCTACGACCATATCGAGCGCCCTCACCTATTCCTCTTCCATCGCGCCCGACATCATGGCGCTGGTCTCCGCGCCCTCCGGCACGCTCCCCACCGGCACACAGTCTGCATTCGCAATCCGCATGACGCTGCCCGACGGCACCACACCCATCGCAGGACTTCCCATCACCTTCAACTGGACGGGCCCCGCACAAATCACCGGCTGCCTGGCCTCGCCCTGCACCATCACGACCGATGCTGGCGGCCTCGCCTCCACTTCCATCACTACATCGACCTTCGGCTCCATCACTCTCACCGCCTCCGCCCTCGGCCTCTCGCAGACCGCCTCCTTCACCGCTGTCTCCCGCAGCGTCTCAGCGCTTCAGCCGGCTATCTACGTTGCGGCCAACTCGACCCTTCAGTGGACGCCGCAACTCGCCGTCATCCAAAACTCCGTCCCTGCAGCAAACCTCGATGTCACTTGGACCGGACTAGCCGGTTTCTCTATTTCGCCCGCATCGACTACTACCGACTCCCAAGGCATCGCCTCAACTGCCGCCATGCTCGGTCCGCTCGCGTCCGGCGCTCAGGCATCCGCACAGGCCTGCGCCTGGAACGCTGGCCCAGACCCCAACCTGCCCGCGCTCTGCGCCGCCTTCACCGCTATCGCTGTCGACCCCTCCGCGCTCCGCATCGCCATCGTCAGCGGCGCCAACCAGACCGTCACCGCACCCACAGCCTTCGCGCCAGTCGTCCTCCGCATTACGGACACCAGCGGGCATACCGTCGCCGGCGCGAGCGTCAATCTCTACCAGACCGTCGACGCGCTCGAACAACCCTGCCCCACCCGCGGCCCGTGTCCGATCCCACCGGTCCTCGCATCCTCGACCGCCTCCGCCACCTCCGACACGAACGGCCTCGTCAGCGTCACGCCCCTGCAGATTGCCGCCAACGGCGAAACTACCAACCTCGCCGCCGCCACCGGCACCCAAGGCTTCACCGCGCTCTCCCTCACCCAACTGCCCTGACGTTCTCTCCTCGAACCCCGAACCTCACCCCTCGAACCTCGGCTCTCATATATCTTGGAGAGTGACAGCAAATCCTGTCCCCAAGCGTCGAACCTAAGAACCGCCATCCGGGAGATTAAGCCGCAGCATGACTATGAATAAGCAATCGGGCGCATACGCCGCGCTCCCGGCTCGCATCGCGTTGACCAGAAACCTGTCCGTCGTCCTCGGCCTTCTCGCTGCCTTTGCACCGCTGGCTGCCACGCGCGCATCCGCGCAGCGCGTCGGCCCGCCCGCGCCCATCACCTACGACAACAAGTGGGAGATCTACGGCGGCCTCAACTACGCCAACTTCAAGGCCGGTGAAAACCTGACTCACCGCATGAACCTCGGCGGCGCGGAGATCTCCGGCACCTACTGGCTCACCCAAAAATGGGGCGCCACCGTCGAGTACCGGGGCGGCGCAGGCACCACTGAGGTGAACCGCAATTCGGTCGTCTACGGCATCCACCGCCCGCTCGTCTTTATGAACGATGCCCTCTTCGGTGTGCAGTACCGCTGGCTCTATAACCAGCACGCCGCACTGACGCCGCACGCTTACGGCGGCATTGCCATGGGTGTCTTTGACGACGGCACGCAGGGCGCGGGCCCCGGCGACGTGGGCCGCACCGCCACGCAGAATGCGTGCGATGGACTCACCGGCGTCGGCCTCTACTGCAACCACACCGCCCCACTCATCGCCGTGGGTACCGCTATCGACTTCGAGCGCTCCCGGAACTGGGCCTTCCGCCTCTCGCCAGACCTCATCCTCGAACACTTCGGCAACGAAGAGCGCGAGTTCTTCTCCATCTCCGGCGGCATTGTCTACCGCTTCCCGCTGCACCGCGAGAAAAAGAAGTAGGCTGGAGAAGTTGTCAGTTCTCAGTCAGCGCCAGGCGTGACTTTCGCGGGTGCCCACCGAGAACTTAGAACTAAGAACTCCCATGCAGCCCGCCCGCGACTTCATCCACGCCCACCTCGCCCGCTCGCTCTCCACTGCGTCTCCCGAGGCGCGTCTTGAAGCCGCATGGACCGCAGCCGCCGGACGCGCCTTGGCCGCCCGCGCATCCATCGTCGCCTATGACTCCGCCACTGTCCGCATCCGTGTCGCTGATCCGGCGTGGCTGGAGCCGCTGACCGCGCTCCGCTCCAAACTCACCCGCGACCTTGCCTCGCTCTCGGGTCTGCCTGTGCGCGACATCAGCTTCGATCTGCAAAAGAAACCCTGACTGGTTCAGCTATCGCAGCCCTTGCTCCCGCAAGGTTTTCCCCTCAAATCCGTAAAGCTGCTCTAAGGCTCTGGCTTGGCCAAGCGCGGAAGCAGTCTCCACCAACAACTGCTGACGCTGGAACGTAGTCAGCTTGCCGGCAGTTTTTGCATGGTCAACCAGGGCCTGCGCGCTCTGGATCGCCGTAAAGAATGAAAACTCCAGCGGATGCATTTGGTCATTGGTCTCATAGAAGTAGTTCGTTGCCGAAACGTCATTCTCCTGCGGCAGCAACGCGAGAGAGCCATTGATCTTCGCTGCGTTCCACGCCGCCTCATGCGGTTTCACCAGGCGAAAGGGATAGCTGAGTTGGGAAATGATCTGCGCGTCGGGCGTATTCGAGTCCAGCAGTTCCATGTCGCGGCCAAAATCCTTCTCCGTCGC
>DATNEM010000077.1:0-13565 GCA_035552995.1 Acidobacteriaceae bacterium
ATGAGCGCCATGGGAATCTTGTCCATCTTCTCGCCGCGCACCGCGCGCTTGAACGTCTCCCATTGTTCGGGACGCATACTTTTACCTCCAGGACGCCTTGAAAGCCAATCCAACCCTAGATCGATCATACCCGCTGATTCGGCACAACCTATAGCCGAAGAGCGGACCAACCTGCCATTCCTGTTGATCAGGAACTTTTTTTGGGTTCCGAATTAAGTCTTATCCACACCATTAAAGTTCGACCGTCGCATCATAGCCGATGACAAAGAAGACACACAATGGCGAGCCCCGTGCAGGAGGCCCAGCAGTCCCCTATGACTGTGAGGATCCTCGATGGGTCAAAGACTAAAGAGGGTTGGCGTTCGGGGTCCTTGGTCGTCGATAGGGCTCGACCACATCGGCTGGGGCGATTGGAATGTGCGGCCAATCCCGCCGCACGCTGCGCGATTGGGGCCGCCTCAACTTTTCGCGGCCCTTCATCCCTGCGTTTCTACTAGAATTCCTGAGCCAGTCGCGAGCAGCTTTGGCCGTTCAGAAAGCATTTTCGCATCTGACTTCGCGCGCGAATGCCATTTGATTCAGGAACAACCCTATGTCATCGCAGACTCTCTCTCCCATCGGCCGCAGAAGATTCCTGCAAAGTGGAATCGCCCTGGGGGCTCTCGCCGGCATTGATATTTCGGCCCAAACAGTTACTGCAACTCGGATCGACTCCGGCGAGGAGGACCGGAAGTACTGGATTGAAGTCCTAACGAAAATTTCGGAGCCGGTGCTCCATGCGCTCAGTTCCAGAACCCTCAAAGCGGAGATGCCGGTTGAAGCCCCGCACGACAATGTTGACGATCGTCGTCAGTTCACGCATCTGGAAGCCCTCGGACGTCTGCTTGCGGGGATTGCGCCCTGGCTGGAATCCGGCCCGCAGAGCGGCGCGGAAGCCACGCTGCGCAAGCAATACGCGGAGTGGGCGCGCACCGGTATCGCATCGGCCACCGACCCGGCGTCGCCGGACTTTATGAACTTCAACAAGGGTTCCCAGCCCGTGGTGGACGCAGCTTTTCTGGCGCTCGCAATTGTGCGCGCACCCAATGAGCTGTGGCATAAGCTCGACCGCAAGTCCCAGCGCAATCTCATCGCCGCCCTCGAGTCCACCCGCCAGATCAAGCCCGGCTATAACAACTGGCTCCTCTTTTCAGCCATGGTGGAAGCCGCCTTGTCTCTGATGGGCGCATGGTGGGACCCGATGCGAATCGATTACGGCATCCGCACCATGGATACCTGGTATAAGGGCGACGGCATGTACGGCGACGGCCCATCATTCCACTGGGACTACTACAACAGCTTCGTCATCCATCCCATGCAGTTGAATATCCTCGACGCCATCGCAAAGTCCTCCAGGGAATGGCAACCCTTCCGGCCGGCGATGGCGACCCGAGCGCAGCGGTACGCCGCGATTCAGGAACGACTCATCGGGCCGGATGGAAGCTTCCCTGCCATCGGGCGTTCGCTCTGTTATCGCTTCGGCGCCTTCCATCTGCTCGCCGAAGTCGCATTGCGCAGAACGCTTCCCGGGCCGCTTGTCCCCTCGCAGGTGCGTTCCGCGCTGACGGCCGTCATGCGAAAGATGATGGATGCGCCGGGGGTCTTCGACGAGAAGGGATGGCTGACGGTCGGGTTCTTCGGACATCAGCCCTCCATCGCGGAATCGTACATATCGACCGGCAGCCTGTATCTGTGTTCTGCCGCGTTTCTTCCATTGGGCCTGCCCGCGGCCGATCCATTCTGGAGCGGACCGCCCAAACCCTGGACCTCCCGGATGGTCTGGTCGGGAGAACCAGTCGCTGCAGATCACGCCGTCTAAGACGGCCTGCCTAGGCGCTTCCCTAGTTGTTGCCAATAAATGGCTGCTCCTAGAATTGGTACGAGGGAATCCCTGCTCGTCAATCGGCATAACACCAGGCACTTCATGTTTCCACTCGTAATCTCTCCGACGGCTTCGTCCGCGCGTTTGCCATTTGCGCGGAGCGCTCGCGCCGGCAACGCCACTCGCCCCCATCAGAGCAGAAATTTGCCCCATAATGTCGCTTCAGCGGACACCGGCGGCCCGCGAATTCTGCTCGTCGATGACGATCCGGTGCTGCTTCACCTGAGCGAGACAGTTCTCGTGGCGGAGGGCTATCAAGTCCACAGCTGCAGCAATGCAGAGGACGCCCTCATGAAGTATCGGCTGCAGCCTGAGATCGATCTGCTGCTGACCGATATCCAGATGCCTCCGGGAATGTCGGGGCTTGAACTTGCGGAGACGCTTACGCATCAGAGGCCAGCGTTGCCGGTGGTCGTAATGTCTGGCGCCACCATCCCCGAAGACCAGCAGAAAAAGATGCTCCAACGCGGCTGGTCGTTCATCGATAAACCGTTGTCTGTGCCCCGGATGCTTTCGGTCCTTTCGATCATCCTCCGTCGCCCCCCTGCGCGAGCATCCGCTGCCTCCATTCCGTTGCGCAAAGTCGGCTAGAATCCCTGGCAGCTCGGCTCGCATACGACCTCCCACAGAATCTCTTTCGCGAGTCCCTCGGTTCTCTTGCGTTTCATACAAATGTGCGCCAAGTCAGTACGCGCACTCTTTCGCTCGACCGGCATAGAATGGTAAGCATTGCATTGAGGTCTCCGTGCGGCGAGCGGCCTCAGAGAAGGCGCTATGGACCCAAATGAAGCTCCCAAGGGCTTAGGTCCTTCCAGCGAAGACATCTCCGAAACCGTCGCCGCCAACGGCGAATCATCCGCTGTGGCCGAGCCTCCAGCGTCTCCTCCTCAGGGTGAAGTAGAAGTCGATCTCGCCGGCAGGGCAGGCGCAGTCACAGATGAAGAGGAGCAGCAGCAGCGCCCGGCGCTGCCCTATCCGGTGGTGGGTTTTGGCGCATCGGCAGGCGGCCTGCAGGCCGTCCGCGAGGTGATGGAGAACCTCCCGGAAAAGACCGGCATGGCCTACGTGCTGGTCACGCATTTGTCGCCGGACCAGAAGAGCTTCCTTACCGAGATCATGTCGCGCTTCACCCGGATGCCGGTCGAGCCAATCGAAGAGGCGCAAAGGCCACTCCAGGACCACCTCTACGTTCTTTCCCCCAACCTCACCGTGCAACTGCGCGGCGGACTGTTTCATCTGGAACCGCGAGCAGCCTCGGGGAAGGTCCCGATGCCAATCGATCTCTTCTTCCGCTCGCTGGCGGCGGACCAGAAGAATCACGCAATCGGCGTCGTCCTCTCAGGCTCGGACTCCGACGGCGCGCTGGGCCTGAAGGCCATTAAGGGCGAAGGCGGCATCGCCATCGTGCAGACGCCGGAGACCGCGGCGCATGGCGACATGCCGCGCAACTCCATCGCCGCGGACCACGTGGACATGGTGGTGCCGCCGGGCGAAATTGGCACGGAGCTGGCACGCCTGGCGCACCAATTCACCCGGCCGGAGATGCGCTCGCTGGAAGACGGCGCCGCGATTCCCCCGGACGAGCATGGCTTTCATCGCATCCTGCAGATGCTGCGGGCCAACTCCGGTCTGGAGCTGCGGCAGTACAAGCCGGACACCATCCGTCGGCGCATTGCGCGGCGCATGATCCTGCTGCGCAAGGAATCGCTGGCAGACTATGCGCGCTATCTGCAACTGCGTAATGACGAGTTGCGCATTCTCCAGGATGAAGTGCTCATCAATGTGACGCGTTTCTTCCGCGATCCCGCGGCCTGGGAGGCGCTGAGCGCCGACATTTTGCCGGAGTTCTTCGCGAATCGCCCGGCAGAGCGCCCGATCCGCGTCTGGTGCGCGGGCTGCTCCAGCGGAGAAGAGGCGTATTCGCTGGCCATCGTCCTGCTGGAGTACCTCACTTCGAAGGGCCTGGATACGACGCTGCAGATCTTCGGCACCGATGCCAGCGAGCGGTCCATCGAAATGGCGCGGGCTGCGTTCTATCCGGAATCGCTGGTCGCGGAGATCAGCCCAGAGCGCATCCACCGCTTCTTCGTGAAGGTCGAGGGAGGCTACCAGCTCTCCCGGCACGTACGCGATTGCTGCATCTTCGCCCGGCACAACCTGTCCAACGATCCCCCGTTCTCGCACATCGATTTCGTGAGTTGCCGCAACGTGCTCATCTACTTCAATCAGGTGCTGCAACGGCAGGTCATGGCCACTTTTCATTACGCGCTGGAACCGGGCGGTCTTTTGCTGCTGGGCATGTCCGAGAGCCTGCGCGACTACGGCGAATCCTTCGCGCCGGTGGACCGCAAGTACAAGGTTTATTCCAGGATCGGGACCAGCCTTCCCGCCGTCCACCGGCCCGCTGCTCCTTCCACTGCACCTCTTGTACCCCGTGCCGCGGAACCGCAGACCTTCCTCGAAGTCTGGCCGGAACTGGAGTTGCAGCGCGCCGCCGATCGCATCGTCCTGGCGCGCTTCGGCCCGCCGGGACTGATCGTCGATGACCACCTCAACATCCTGCAGGCGCGCGGGCAGACCTCGCCCTATGTGGAGCTGGCGACCGGCGCCGTGAGCTGGAACCTCCTGCGTGTGCTGCGCGAAGGCGTTGCCGTCGATGTGCGCGAAGCCGTTGAGGGCGCGATCCGGGACAACATCCCCGTCACGCGGACGGCCGTGTACGTCACGCCGGAGGAAGGCGAGCAGCAGGTGCAGATCGACGTGTTGCCCATTACGAGCTCCGTCTCGCGCACACGCTGCTTCATGGTGCTCTTCAACAAGGTGGAAGTGGACAGGAAGGCCGGGCGTGCAGACGAGCAGCGGTCACTGCCCCCGCTGACCATGGACGAGAAGGAGCGGCACATTGCGAAGCTGCGGCAAGACCTCACCGCCACGCGCTTCCACCTGCAGTCGCTGATTGAGGAGCGCGATGCGCGCAATCATGAGCTGGTCTCGGCCAACGAGGAGATCCAGTCCGCCAATGAAGAGCTGCAGAGCACCAACGAAGAGCTGGAGACCACCAAGGAAGAGCTGCAGAGCGCCAATGAAGAGCTGCAGACCGTCAATGATGAGCTCCAACAGCGCAACTCAATGCTGACGCAGACCGGCAACGACCTGAACAATCTGCTCACCAGCGTCAACATTCCACTGATGATGCTGACGGCGGACCTGCACATCCGGCAGTTCACTCCGCCCATGGAGAAGCTGTTCCACGTGCGCCCGTCGGACATTGGCCGGCCCGTCGGCGAGATCCGCCTGCAGCGTTCCATCGAGGACATCACGCCTGTGCTGCGAGAGGTGTTGGAGACACTGGCGCCGCGCGAACTGGAAGTGCAGGACCGGGAAGGCCGCTGGCACCTCTTGCGCGTGCGTCCGTACCGCACTCTCGACAACAAGATCGAAGGCCTGGTTGTGGTGCTGGTGGACATTGACCAGTTGCGCAACAGCCAGCGCGGCGTGCGCGAGGCCCGCGATTTCGCCACCTCCATATTGGAGAGCGTGCCCATGCCTCTGGTCGTGGTCGAGCGCGACTCCACGATTCGCACCGTGAATGCTGCCTTTCGCGATCTGATGCACGGGCAGGACCTGGCCGGGCGCTCGCTGCCGGAACTGGTTCAGCAACAGTGGGGCGTAGACGGATTCAAGGAAAAACTGGAAGAGTTGACCGCATCGGATGTGGATTTCGCCTTGGAGTTTGAACACAAATCCACCACGGCGCGGCCCATGACCCTGTTGATCCGTGGCCGCTCGCTGGCCAGCGACGGCTCCCGTGTGGTCCTGCTGACCATGGAGGACATAACCCTGCGGCGGCAGGCGGAGCAACTGAGCGCGCAGCAGAACATCAGCCTCGAACAGGTGATCGAGCATACGGGCCGGACGCTGACCGCCGCACAGGAGGAGTTGCGCGACCTGACCGCGCACCTGCTGGCCGCGCAGGAGGAGGAGCGCCGCCACATCGCACGTGAGTTGCACGACGATATCGCGCAACGCCTCTCCGCGCTGCGCATGCAATTCGACGCGGCGCGGGACGAGAAGGACGAGGAGGCCGGCAAAAAGGCGCTCGAAGCCATCCGCGGGCAGATCGACGGGCTGAATACCGAAGTGCGCAACCTCTCGCATCGCCTGCATCCGGCCATCCTCGATGACCTTGGCCTCCCGGCGGCGCTCAAAGCGCTCGCGGAAGACTTTCAGGAGCGCGAGCAGATGGTGGCCAGCTACATTGGAAGCGATGTGCCGGAGACGATACCGCGCGATGTGGCGACCGCGCTCTACCGCATCACGCAGGAAGCCTTGCGCAACGTCGCCAAGCATGCGGGCAGGACGCATGTAAAGGTCGTACTGCAGGGGCAGGACCACCTGCTGCGCCTAGAGGTTCGCGACTTTGGCACTGGCTTTGACCAGGATGGCGATGTGCCGCGCCAGGGCCTTGGCCTGGTGAGCATGAAGGAGCGCGCCCGCATCGCAGGTGGTAAGCTTTCCGTGCGTTCCGGGCTGGGTGAAGGGACAACCGTTTCCGCGGAGGTGCCGACCGATGGCTAAAGCTCGCGTTCTGATCACAGACGATCACGCGCTCGTGGCCGAAGGCCTCGCCAGGATCTTGTCCGCCGAGTACGACGTCGTCGGGATCTCCCCCAATGGCCGCGCGCTGCTCGACGATGCGATGCGTCTGAATCCCGACGTGGTCTGCCTGGACATCGCCATGCCGGAACTGAACGGGATTGAAGCCGCAATGCAGCTGGCCAGGACTGCGCCGCGCATCAAAATTGTCTTCGTCACCCAGCAGATTGACCTGCAATATCTACGCGCCGCGTTTCGCGCAGGCGCGCGCGCGTACGTGGCCAAACAATCGGCATCGCAGGAGATGCTGGAGGCCCTGCGCAGAGTGCTTGACGGAAGGCGCTACATCTCACCATTGATGGCGAAGGAGTGGCCCAATCTGGTGCACGAGCTGCAGCGCAATCCCACGAAGTTCTTCACCGACGCCCTGACGCCGCGCCAGCGCGAGGTGCTGCAATTGGTGGCGGAAGGCAAGACGGTGCGGGAGATCTCCCTGGCGTTGAAGATTTCGCCCAAGACGGTGGAGTTCCACAAGAACGGCCTGATGAATGAGCTTGGCCTGCGCACCACCGCGGACCTCACCCGCTACGCGCTCGCCAATCACATCATTGCGGCGTAGGCCGGTAGTTCCCCGAACAAAATTGGGGCGCGCCGGCGTGCGCGGTTGGGTGCTCATTTGTGTTTGGATGTGGGCGAAGCAGGCGCGCCTGGAGCGATATTCATGGAATATGAAAGATACCCGCCGGCATCACTGCACATGATGATTGGGCGCCACAGCAACCTGTGTCCGCAGGTCGCTTGAACCGGCAGGACGTGCGGGATGCGCTGCTAGATGATCGGCCATCGACGGGCGCTTCTCAGCACGACGGCCATCGCGGAGCCTGGAGCCCCTTTCCATGCTGCGCATCACCGCATAGCACTCGCACGCGCGCGCCTCCAGCGCAGGACGATTCACGATGGAGAGGTGCGCGCGTCCGGCGTTCAGAATGCCGTCGCGCCGCAGGATGTCAACCGCCATCGTAGCCGTCGAGCGGCAGATACCGATCGCCTTCGCCAGCGCCTCGTGCGTCGCGAAGATTTCGGACATCTCCATCTGGTCATGGCAAAGCAGAAGCCATCTGCACAACCGCTGTTCAACATCATGCCGCGTATTGCATGCCGCAAGCTGTGTCGTATGCAGAAGCTGAATGCGCAGGTCTTCCATCACCAGATGTTGAAATACGCCGCCGCGCTGGAACTCGCGTCGCGCATCCTCAAGCGTGGACGAATAAATCTCTCCTGCCGATTGGACCAGAGTCTCGTGCCACCCCTTGCACGGTCCCGAGCCAAGCACCGCCTCCGCGCCGATCACGGACCTGTTTCCCGTCAGCCCGGCGGAAACCGATGTACCGTCGCTCAGGGGAACCGTAGTCGACGCAAAGCCCGTCTCCAGAAAGAAGACGCGCTCGATAGGCTGCCCCGGCCGGTTTAAATACTGAACCGTTTTCAGAGGAGGTAACACCGTCAAACGCAGACGCTCCAGCGATGACTCCTCTAATTCGGCTAGAATCGCATTCCTGAAAAGGCCAGCACCTGCTCTCGACGTATTCATATATCCACCGTAGGTCGGGTGGGGGCCACAAATCAGCTAGGGATTCGCCTAGGTGGGCGGATTACCCGTTCCAGCGGGTGCGCGCCGTCCGGCCGCCCGGTTGGTGTACGGCATCGCTGGATTGGGCCGGCTTTCGGTTCTGAAAGAGCTTCGCATCCGCGAATATGCTTGAAACGCAGACATGCTCCGCCTCGGCATCCGCGAGACTGCTTTCGCGCTTGGCCGTGGCGACTGTCCTGAAACATTTCGTGCAAATCGAGTCCCAGGTACCATCGGCATTCTTCCTGTGTGGGAACGGTTTGGAGAAAAGGAATGCCATGTACTCAAATTAATTAGATGAAATATTTCCGAAAACTAGGCAACCCCCTAGGCTCAGACCGTTCTGCGAGCTTTGAAAGCTGTGCCGCCCCACGACAGACCTGTCACCCCGTGCAGGACAGCAACTCCTTAGCGATAGAGTGCCTCTCAAACCGTGTGAGGGCCGTCCCGGAGGACGAAGGCCGCTGGACAGCCATCGGAAGTCATGCAGATCTCAGGACATATGCGACCCAACTCGGATGATCCCGACATCCAGAACCGCGCCACAAATGACCGGTTCGGACGGTTCGCCGCACGTATCTCCGGCTGGCTTGGCTCGAAATGGGCCTTCGTCGGAGCCGGCCTCGTCATCGTAGTCTGGGCACTCACCGGGCCGCTCTTCGGCTACTCCGATACATGGCAGCTGGTGATCAATACCGGCACGACGATTGTCACGTTTCTGATGGTCTTCCTCATCCAGAACACGCAGAATCGCGACGCCCGTGCGATCAACCTGAAGCTGGATGAACTGATCCGTGCGATCGACCAAGCCCGCAACACGATGATCGACATCGAAAACCTCAGCGACCTGGAGCTGGAAGAATTACATGGTCGCTACGAGCAGCTGCGAAGTGCCGGCCGGGCTGAAACTCAAGATCAGCACGCACAGAACTAGGCAGAATGCGATGTGCGCCAGCGCTGGCCGCTCGGTTGCGCTTAGGAAGCCACCTCGATGACGACCGCTTCCCCCGGCTTGAGATGCAGTCTGCCTTCCACGCATTCTCCCTCGCGACGCAGTTCAGTACAAACTGCGACCACTCCTGTTTCTGCGGCAATCTGCCTTGCCTCATCCGTCAAATTGAGCACGACCAGAAAGCGCTTCTTGCCGCACCGCATGAACTGAAGCACGCCGTCTTGGCCGCTCAACTGCGTGAGCTCGCCCGAAACGAACACGGACTCTGCGCGACGCAAACGGAGGAGCCGCTGGTACAAGGCAAGCATCGAGTCTCGATCCTTCTTCGATGCCTCCACGCTGACGGCCCGGTTCGCGTCCCCAATGGGCAACCAGGGTTCGCCCGTCGTGAAACCGCAAAGAGCGGAGTTGTCCCACGGCATCGGCGTTCGTTCCGGATCACGCCCCATCCCGATGCCCGGCTGCCGCTTTTCAGCAGGGTCCTGAGCTTCATCCGCCGGAATCGGCACATCCCGCATGCCAAGCTCTTCACCGTAATAAACCGTCAGCGTCCCAGGGAGCGCCAGCAGCAGCAGCGCGGCAGCGCGGGCCTTCTGAACACCGATGCGAGATGCAATGCGCGGCCTGTCATGATTGCCCAGCACCCAGTTGGGCCATGCGCCGGTCGGCAGCGCGGATATGTATTGCCCAATCGTTTGCGCCAGATCGGCCGCGGTCCATGGGCATTGCAGAAGCTGGAAGTTGAATGGCAAATTCGCGCCAAGAAGTTCCGGACCGTAATACTGCATCAGCCGCGGAATCGGCAGATAGATCTCACCGATCAGCACGCGATCTCCGAACTCATCCAGCACGCCGCGCATCTCGGCGACAAGCTCATGCACTTCCGGCCTGTCCGCGTCATAAACAGGCAGAAACTTTTCGCGCGAGCCTTGATCGATCTTGTATGCAGGGTTAGGCGGATTGTCGCGAAACTGATCGTCCTTGATCATCAGCCACATCACGTCCACGCGGAAACCATCCACCCCTTTGCGCAGCCAGAAGCGAAGCGCATCGAACATGGCCGCCTTCACCGCCGGGTTGCGCCAGTTCAGGTCGGGCTGCTCCTTCAGGAATTCGTGCAGATAATACTGCTGCGTCTTTTCGTCGAACTCCCACGCTGATCCGCAAAAATGGCTCTGCCAGTTGTTGGGCTGGTCACGCCACAGATACCAGTCGCGCCTTGGATTGTCGCGCGAGGACCGGCTCTCAATAAACCAGGGATGCCGGTCGGAAGTGTGATTCGGAACAAAATCCAGCAGCAGCCGCAGCCCCCGGCGGTGCGCCTCCTCAAGCAGCAAGTCGAAGTCACCCATCGTGCCGAACAGAGGATCGATGCCGCAGTAGTCGGCGACATCGTAGCCGAAATCGGCCATGGGAGAGGGATAAATCGGCGAGATCCAGATAGCGTCGACGCCAAGTTCCGCGAGATAGTCCAGCCGGCGGCGAATGCCATTCAGATCCCCGATGCCGTCCCCGTCCGTGTCCTGGAACGATCGCGGATAAATCTGATAGATGACCGCGTGCTTCCACCAACTCAAATCCTGCATCCGACCCTATACCTCCGCGGCTTCCTGCGGACGCAAGCGCAATGATCAACGATCTCTGGTACAAGAACGCAATCTTCTATTGCCTCTCCGTCGCCACATACATGGATGCAAACGGCGATGGCGTCGGTGACTTCGAGGGCCTGCTGCGCCGGCTCGATTACCTGCAGGGCATGGGCATCACCGCACTGTGGCTGATGCCTTTCCAATGCTCGCCCGGCCGCGACAGCGGCTACGACATCAGCGATTACTACGCAGTGGACCCGCGATACGGCACAATCGGCGACTTCGTCGAGTTCACGCACGGCTGCCAGCAGCGCGGCATGCGCGTCATTGTCGACCTCGTGGTAAACCACACCTCCGATCAACATCCCTGGTTCAAAGAGGCATGCTCCGATCCGCAATCGAAATACCGCGACTGGTATGTGTGGGCAGAGAGAAAGCCCAAAGATGCAAATACAGGCATGGTCTTTCCCGGAGTGCAAATGACCACATGGTCATATCAGAAGACAGCGCGTAAATGGTACTTCCACCGCTTCTACGACTTTCAGCCAGACCTCAACACTGCCAATCCCGTCGTACAGGCCGAGATATTGAAGATCATGGGGTTCTGGCTGCAGCTGGGCGTGGACGGCTTCCGCATGGATGCGGTTCCTTTCGTCATTTCTCAGAAGGGACCCGATTTAAAGCGGCCCCTCGAACACTACGACATGCTGCGCTCCTTTTCGGAATTCCTCTCATGGCGAAAGAGCGGAGCCATGATTCTGGGCGAAGCGAACGTCACGCCCAAACACGATCTCGAATACTTTGGCGACGCGGGCGAGCGCCTCCAGATGGTCTTCAACTTCGATGTCAATCAGCATCTCTTCTACGCGCTTGCCTCCAGCGATTGCCGCAGCTTGATGAAGGCCATGACGGATACTCGTTCGCGTCCTGCGACTGCGCAGTGGGGCCACTTTCTTCGCAATCACGACGAGCTCGACCTCGGGAGGCTTACCAGCGCGCAGCGCCAGACCGTCTTCAATGCATTCGGCGCTGAGAAGAATATGCAGCTTTACAACCGCGGCATCCGGCGACGCCTGGCCCCAATGCTCGAAGGAGACCGCCGCAGGCTTGAACTCGCCTACAGCCTGATGCTGACCCTTCCAGGCACACCTGTGGTTCGATACGGCGACGAGATTGGCATGGGCGACGATCTTAAGCTGCCTGAGCGCGAGTGCGCCAGAACGCCGATGCAATGGTCCACCGAGCCGCACGGCGGATTCACAAAGAGCAATCGGCCAGTCCTGCCGGTCATCAGCCAGGGCGCTTACGGCTTCGAGCACGTGAACGTCGCGTCGCAGCGCCGCGATCCCAATTCGCTGCTGAACTGGATGGAGCGCATGCTGCGAATGCGAAAGGAAGTCCCGGAGATCGGCTGGGGCGACTTCACCTTCCTCGACGTCAAAACCAACGCTGTGCTCGCAATGCGCTATCAATGGCGCAGCAACTCCGTCGTCATCCTGCACAATCTGGGCGCCGCGCCGTGCGAGTTGCAATTGCGACTTGGCCGCGTAGGCGGCCTTTGGCTGGTCAATCTTCTTTCAGAAGATCACAGCCCACCCGCGCAAACTGGAACTCACCGCATCCTTCTTGAACCCTACGGCTACCGCTGGTATCGAGTCGGTGGACTGGATTACCTGCTGAAGCGGTCAGCGTCCTAGACCGGAAAGCGTCCCGCCCGCTCCTGCCGCATCGCATCGACGATAGGCGCAGCAACCTCTTACACTGTATGGGTTGATAGGTCTTACTTGGCGATGGAGTCGCGACGCTGTTGAGAGATGTACCACAATCCAGCCCCGGCTCCGCGGTTGAGGTGCGCTGGTATTACGTCGCGCTGGTGACGGCGGCAATCGCGATCAGCTATTTCGATCGCCAGACGCTCTCCGTCGCCATCGTCTCCATCCAGAAGAACATTCCGCTGAATGATCAGCAGTTCTCGTGGCTGCAGTCCGCATTTTTGCTCCCGTATGCATTTCTCTACATCGGAGGCGGCCGCGTGCTGGATCTGATCGGTACGCGCCGGGGCTTCCTGCTGATTATGCTGTGGTGGTCCGCGGCGTGCGCGCTCCAGGGCTTCGCAACCGGCTTCGCATTTCTGCTCGTGGGACGATGCCTGCTCGGCATCGGTGAAGGCGGCGCATTCCCGGCCGCAACCCGCGTCGTCGCGGAATGGGTGCCTGCCGACCGGCGATCCACCGCCATGGGAATCATCAACGCAGGAACCGCAGTGGGCTCCGTCTTCGCTCCCATCCTGATCGGCATCATCCTTCTGCACAGCGGATGGCGAATGGCATTCTTCGTCTCCGGCGCGCTGGGTCTGCTGTGGGCGGCATGGTGGTTTGTGTCCTACCGCGGCACGAACAATGCCTCCGTGCCGACACTCGATGGTCCCACCGCAGCACATCGGCTCTCATTGCGCGAACTGATCGGCATGAGGAAAGTCCAGGTCTTGGTCTTCGCAAAGTTCATGAGCGACTCCGCCTGGTACTTCTACCTGCTCTGGCTCCCGAAGTACCTCTACGACGCCCGCGGATTCGACATCAAGCACGTCAGCCTGTATGCGTGGATTCCCTATGCCGCGTCCGGCGTCGGCAGCTTTCTCGGCGGATGGTTTTCGAGCTCACTCCTCGCACACGGACATTCGCTCGACTTCGCCCGAAAGCTGGCCCTCGGCCTCAGCGCAGCTTGCATGCCAGTGGTAATTCTGGTGCCGCATGTGCCGGTCGCATGGGCGCTCGCGCTGTTCAGCATCGCCTTCTTCTGCCAGCAGTCGTGGTCCGGCCTCATAATGACGTTGCCCGCCGACATCTTCCCGCTCTCCGCCGTCGGATCTGTCGCCGG
>DATNEM010000078.1:0-12591 GCA_035552995.1 Acidobacteriaceae bacterium
ACCAGCCCCGGCGCGCCGCCGACCGCCTTGATGATTCCGATCTCGCGCGTGCGTTCCAGCACAGCTGTGTACATCGCCATGAAAACCACAATGAAACCGACGATCACCGACACGCCAATCACCACGCCGATAAAATCCTTCAGCATCCCCACATTGCTGATCGAATACATCGAGGTCAACTGCTCCATCGTGTAGATCTGGTCGTTGCTCAGCTTCACCTTCAGGTCGTCAACCACCTGTTGGGCGTACTTCGCGTCGTCGAGCTTTAGGTAGATCTGGGTCAGATGCCCTGGACTTCCCGCAATCTCCTGGAGCACCGGCAATCTGACAAAGATATGCGCCAGCTTTCCGCCCTCGTAGATGCCGGCGACGGTCCAGTTGTGGTCCACCAGACGCTTCGTACTGCCGACTTCCAGGTGGTTCTGGCGAGCATAGTACTCGTCGATCACGATCTCATTGTCGGCCGTCGGATCGCCGCCCGAAAGGTACCGGAAGCCGCCGCACATCCGCTTGAAGACCGGGAAATCAATGCCAGTGATCGAATCGAACCCGCCGATGCTCTGGATTACCGTGCCCGTCGCAAGCACTACGTGCGGCTCGTGCATCAACAGTGGAATGTACTTCTCGCTCAGAGGCGTCGAGCTGAGAGACGAGATCACCGAGGACCCCGGCGGACGCACCATTACGTCCGCACCCACACCACGCGCGCGTTCCTTCGAACTGTCCAGCGTGCCATGGCTGACGCCCACCAGCGTCAGAATCATCGTCACTTCCACCGCAATCGCCAGCACGCTCAACAGCGTCCGGACCGGCCGATGAGCAAGATTCGCAAAGATAAGCCTGTTTAGCACCGTTTTCGAGTCTACCAACAACGCTCGTCATTCTGGAGCAGCGCTCCAGAATCCCGGTATGTGCCCTTCACGCCTCGACCCTCGTGCCACGCTCGAGCCCCGAACCTCGCACCTTGAACCTACAATGAGCCATGCGCACCGCAGCTCTCATCGCCGGCCTGCTGCTCTGCCTCTCCGTCCTGGTCGACGCCTTCCAGACCATCATCCTGCCGCGGCGGCCGGTCGGACACCTGCGCATCACGCGCTTCTTCTACATCGTTACGTGGATACCCTGGTCTTTCGTCGTCCGCCATATCTCGAACCGCAAGGCACGTGAGCAGCTCTATTCCATCTACGGCCCCGGGTCCCTGCTCTTGCTGCTCGTGGTGTGGGCCGGCTTTTTGCTCTTCGGCTACGCGCTGCTCTTCTACGCGCTCGGCTCGCCCTTCACCGATCCGCTGGGACTCGCCTGGCACCCGGACCGTCTCCGCACCGATCTCTACGTCAGCGGCACCACCCTGTTCACCCTTGGCCTTGGCGATGTTGTCCCGCGCTCGATCGCTGCGCGCACTATCATCATCTTTGAGTGCGCCAGCGGCCTCGGCCTCGTCGCACTCGTTATCGGATACGTCCCCGTTCTCTACGGCGCCTTCTCCCGCCGCGAGGTCTCCGTCGCCCTGCTCGACGGCCGCGCCGGTTCGCCGCCCACCTCCGCCGAACTCCTCCGCCGCCACGCCTTCGAGGGCGGGCAGGAGGCGCTGGTCGTCCTGCTGACCGAGTGGGAGCGCTGGGCCGCCGACATTCTCGAGTCGCACATCTCCTATCCAATTCTCTGCTACTACCGTTCGCAGCATGACAACCAGAGCTGGCTCTCCGCGCTCACCGCCGTGCTCGACACCTGCGCGCTGCTCATCTCCGTCGTGCCTGGCGAAGCCAGCCGCCAGGCGCAGCTCACCTTCGCCATTGCACGCCACGCGCTGGTCGATCTCGGCCACGTCTTCCACCTCGAAAAGATGGAAACCCGCTTTCGTGAGAATCCACAAGGTCGCGACCGTCTCACCACCGACCGGCTGCCCCCCGGTCAGCCATTGGCTGACCGGCTTCCGCCTGCACATTTCAGGCAGCTCTGCGATGCCATGTCACAGTCCGGTCTGCGCCTCTGCGGCGATCCTGACGCCGCCGCCCGCCTTCACGCGCTGCGCGGGCTCTATGAGCCGCACGCGCAGGCCATCGGCAACTATCTCGGCATGTCCCTGCCTGCCTGGATACCCGAGCCCCGCGCCAAGGACCAGTGGAAACTCGTCGAGCTCGTTCGCTCCAAGGCCGCCGCGCAACTCACACAGAACTCGGCGCTCAACCCCGAGGCCATCGCGTCCCGCATCCATTCTGAAGAGCACTGAAACGAAAAGCCCGCCCCACCGGGACGGGCGTCGCAGTCTTATTCCAGACGTTGCTACTGCGGCAACCCCGGCGCACCCTCGGCCGCGGCAGGATTCAGCTTCTGCGCCGCGATCTCGCCCGCCGGTCCCTTGGAGTCCTTGTCTTTCAGGCTTGCGTAAATCTTCTTCGCCTCGTCCGTCTTGCCCTCGGAGGTATACAGATCGGCCAGCGTCAGTTGCGACATCCCGTACGGAACGGCGTCCGTTGGCTTCGCGCTCAACTGGTTATAGAGATCGATCGCCTGCGCATCGCGGTTGGTGTTGTGATACAGCTGCGCCAGCGCAAATTTGCCGAGCGACGCCAGCCGCGAGTCCCAGCTTCCCGCGACCTTTTTGAGCGCGTCTTCAGCTTGCTGGTTCTGGCCTGCATCCTCGTAGGTCAATCCAGCAAAGTACTCGGCGTCCTTGCCGGCCGGCGTCATGCCGTACTTGTCCGCAATAGCTGTGAACTGCGCATTCGCGGCCTTAGCCCGCTCGGCAAGCGACGCGAACGTCTTGATTCCCTCCGGCGCCGGCTGCTGCGGATTCGCCAGTGGCGTCTGGTAGGTCTGCATCGCGTCACCCAGCGCCGCGGCCGCCGCCTGAGACCGGCTGTGATACACCACAGCCCAGATGATCAATACAGCAATTACCGCCGCCGCGGCGATCCCGTACTTGATGGCCTGCTCGCGGTTCTCCGTCGCCCAGTCCAGTCCATGTTGCGTCGTTGAGACAAACTTGTCCCGCTTCAATGCCTGCCGTGTCTGCTGGTCCACTGTGTCCTGATTTCCTTCGTGACGGGAACTTGCCTCGCTCCGAGGGAGCAGGCGCCCCACATCCCGTAAAGATGTGGGAAGAATGGCAGCTTCGCCTGAATCCAGGCACCCAGCCGCACAACCCTCCAAGTCTACCAGTCCTCGCACGCCGGATGCTAGACTTCGCCCCATGATGCGATGGATCAGAGGCGCCGCCTCTATACTTTGCGGAGCTGCGGTGCTAGGCACACTGCCCTGGTCGAGCCGTGCGCAAACTGCGCCCATTCCAGCCCGTGCCGCGCAAACTACGGCATCACCCGCTGCACCCGCCCCGCTCGCAGATCAGATCGCCGCCATCCTTAGCGCACCGGCCGTCGCCCGCGACCACTGGGGCATCATTGTCACTACGCTGGATGGCACACCCATTTATTCATTCAACGAAGCCCAGCTCTTCCAGCCCGCCTCCAACGCCAAACTCTTCACCACCGCCGCAGCCATCGCGCTCCTCGGCCCGGACCAGCGTTTCACCACGCGCGTGGAGTATGGCTCAGCAGGCAGCAAAGAAAAGATCGTCCACGGCGATGCGACCATCATCGGTTCAGGCGACGCCAACTTCAGCGACCGCGAACTGCCCTACCGTAGCCCTGCTGAAGTGCGGGCCGCGCCTCTGCCGCCTGCGACGCCGCTTCGCTATCTCGCCGACTTCGCCGACCAGATCGCCGCCGCGGGCGTAAAGCGCATCACCGGCGACATCGTCGGCGACGACACTGTCTTTCCCTGGGAGCCATATCCAGAAAGCTGGTCCATCGACGATGCGGTCTGGGGCTACGGCGCGCCCGTCAGCGGCCTTACCGTCAACGACAATCAGATCCTCGTCACCGTTCACCCGGGCAAGACAACGGCGGAAAAACCTACCGTCGAATGGCCGGACGGAATCCCTGCCTACTACCAGTTCGACACCACCGGCCTCATCGCTGGCCCACGCAAATCCGCAAGCCACATCGACTTCGAACGCGACCCCGGCTCGCGCGTGCTTCGCATCTCCGGCTCAATAGCGGCACGCTCAGAGCCCGACGCCGAGCAGATCGCCATCGCCGATCCCGCGGAGTTCGCCGCCGTTGCCTTCAAACAGCTTCTCGAAGTCCGCGGCATCAAGATTGATGGAGTCGCCCGCGTGAAACATCGAATCGATCGGCAATCGCCGGGTTTCCTAACGGAGTCGCGTCAACCACTGCCCAAGCTTCCCATGGCGATCAGCCCGGGATTGAGCAAGATTCTCACAGGCGCGGTCTCCTGCCAGGATGCCTGCCCCATCATCCTGCAGCACACCTCGCCAACGGTCGCCGAAGATATCGTCCTCACCAACAAGGTCAGCCAGAACCTCCATGCGGAACTGCTGCTGCATCATCTCGGAAAGCAGTATGGCGCTTCGTACGCGGGAGGCGACAGCGGCATCGACGGCTCAACCGCCGAAGGCGCGCGTGTCATCCGCCAATGGCTCATCAACGCCGGCATCGACCCCAACGACTTCGTCTTCTACGACGGCTCCGGCCTCTCCTCGCACGATCTCGTCACGCCCCGCGCCATCTCCAAGTTGCTCTCCTACGCTGCCAACGACCCGAAGACCGGCCAGCCGCAGCCTTGGTTTGCGGTCTGGAAATCCTCCCTGCCCACCGGCGGTGAAGATGGCTCGCTCGCCTCGCGCTTCCACAATCTGCCGCTCAAGGACCACGTATTCGCCAAGACCGGCACCCTCGGCGAAGACCGCGCCCTCTCCGGCTATCTCGACTGCGCCTCCGGCCGCACGGTCATCTTCTCTATCATGGTCGGCAACCACCTGCCCTCCACCACCGACGACCGCGACGCGATGGATAAGATCGTCGCCGCCGTCCAGGCGAGTGAATAGCTCGTCCCTTGAACCTCACACCTTATCGCTGTACCCTTTCCGCACGGCAAGAACCTCCCCGCACTTCTTCTCCAAGGAGCCGTCCATGGCTACCGAAGCTCTGCCCCTGCCTGTTGTCCCGCGTGTCCTCCCCGCCAACCCGAAATCCGACCGCATCTTCTTTGGCGCGATGGTCGTCGCGCTCTACGTCGCCGTCTGGTATGGCTTCGCCAAGACCTACTACGCCGCCGGCATGGTCCATGCGCCGCTACCCGCGCCCATCGTCCACATTCACGCCGCGCTTATGACGCTCTGGCTGGTGCTGCTGGCCGTCCAGACCGCGCTCATCCTCGCGCGCAAGGTCGCGTGGCACCGCTCGCTGGGCATCTTCGGATTCCTCCTCGCGCTCGCCATCACCATCATCGGCCCCATCGCCGCCACCAACTCGCTGCGCCGCGGCACCGCGCCGCTCGGCCTCGACGCCCTCACCTTCTACATCATTCCGCTCACCTCCATCGGATTGTTCACCGTCTTCGCGTTTAGCGCATGGCGCGCTCGCCGCCAGCCCGCTGCGCACAAGCGCCTCATCCTCATCGCCAATGTCGCGATCATTGACGCTGCCGTCGGCCGCTGGACCCTGCCGCTCTTTGTGAAGCACCCGCCCGCGCAGGACATCGTCCCCTTCGCCTTCCTGCTAGCCCTCGTCGCCTACGACCTGATCTCGCAGCGCAAAGTCCTCAAGTCCACCATCTGGGCCTCGTTGCTGCTCATCGTCGTCCACATGACGCGCGTGCCCCTAGGCCAGACCCACGCATGGCACGCCTTCGCAACGTTCATGCTCACGCATCCGTAAGCACCTTCACCCATATACTGGAGGAAGACACCACTGCCCTCAAGGACCGCCTCCACGTGCAATACCTGAACCTCGAACTGCTCGACTCGCTCTCCGCCGAACAGTTCCGCAATCGCCCTCCCTTCCCCTGGGCCCGCATTGAAAACTCGCTCACGCCCGAAGGCTACGAGACCCTGCGCAGCACTCTGCCCGGCACAGACGCCGAGGGGTTCAACCGCAACGTTGGCGTCAAGCGCGCTCACGGCCAGATGTCGCACGACCGGTACATGCTGCACTATCGCGCCGGCCTCGAACTCCCCAAGCCGTGGCGGGAATTTCTCGACGAGTTGAACGGGCCCGAGTACCACAAGTTCCTCCGGCGAATGCTTGGGCCGCGCAACTACATCTGCACCTTCTCCTGGCACTACGCCTGGAACGGCTGCTCCGTCTCGCCGCACTGCGACGCCGCCCGTAAGCGCGCCACCCACATCTTCCACTTCAACGATCCCGCCGACTGGAAGCCGGAATGGGGCGGCGCCACGCTGATCCTCGCCAGCGACAAACCGTTGCCCACACACTCCGCGCCCACCTGGGATGAGCTCACCGTCGCCGGCGCCGGCGGCCCCGCAGGCAACGGCAGCCTGCTCTTCCAGCGCACAGACCACTCCTGGCACGGGATGAAGCCGCTGGCCTGCCCCGACGACAAGCTGCGCAAGATCTTCTCCATCACCATCAACGTGCCCACCGCGCAGGTCATCTGGCGCCGCGTCCGCGGCAAAGACCCCGACGGGTTCCCCCTCCGCGCCCAATGAGCACGGTGTCTTCCCAACTACGAACCGGGTGCCCCACATCTCGAAGAAATGTGGGATTGGGCCGGTACGTCGCGTATGGCGGATTTGCCCTCATCCTCACCATGCTCATCGCCGGGTGCAAGACTCTCCCTCCGCCCATACCGCTGAACCAACTCAACGCACAGCAGACGCGTGGCTACTACGTCTTTCAGCGAACCTGCCGCACCTGCCACTCGGACCGCGTGAGCCAGCCGCTGTACGGCCCCGCCCTGCGCGGCGTCTTCAAAAAGAAATACCTACCTTCCGGCGCGCCCGCGAACGATGACCGCGTCACGGCCACCATCGTCAACGGCTACGGCGTTATGCCCGCCCAGGGCCGTAACCTCTCTCAGCAAGACCTCGACGACGTGATCGCCTATCTTCACACGCTGTAGGTTGAAGAGAACACCAACAACGGAGAACGGACAACGAACAACGCAGGCCCCAATTCCACGCGGCAGACGCCTCCGCCGGCGCGCGGCCAGATGCTTCCCGGCATCGCTGCTATCGCCATGTACATGCTCGTCGTCGCCATCGTAGGAGCCTTCGGCTCGCTACGCGGCACATTTCCGCCCATGATTGCGTTACCGATCTGCACCCTGATTGTTGTCGGCGTCTTCGGTCTGCTGCGTATGCGTCGGTGGGGATGGGCACTTGTCACCGCCGGCAGCCTGCTCTTCGCATTTGCCTACAGCTGGATCGCGCGTCGCGGCCATATTCCAGGCCTCTGGGTGATGGCCGCCCTCGACCTCTGCATGTTCCTCTACCTCATTCGTACAGAAGTCCGCGACCGCCTGCGCTAGTCCCTAGTCCCTAGTCCCTAGTCCCTAGTCCCTAGTCCCTAGTCCCTAGTCCAGCGAAAGCTACAATTGACCCATGTCCCCCGCCGCGGTGCAAAGTTCGGATCTGATCCAGATCGAGCTCGGCCCGCGTCCGCGCACGCCCAAGCCCGACTGGCTCAAGGCCCGCGCCCCCGGCGGCGAGACCTTCCACGCCCTCAAAAAGCTCGCCCGCGACCTGCACCTGCACACCGTCTGCGAGAGCGCGCAGTGTCCCAACATCGGCGAGTGCTGGAACCAGCGCGCCGCCACCTTCATGATGCTCGGCAACCTCTGCACCCGGCGCTGCGGCTTCTGCGCCGTGCCCAAGGGCAAGCCCGAACGCATCGATCTGGACGAACCGCGCCGCGTCGCCTACGCGGTAGCGCAGCTCGGCCTCACACATGCCGTCATCACCTCTGTGAACCGCGACGACGATAACGTCGGCGCCGCCCGCGCCTTCGTCGAAGTGATCCGCGAGATTCGCCTGCAATCCCCAACCACGCGGGTCGAGGTCCTCACGCCAGACTTCCAGGGCGTCGACGAAGCTCTGCAACTCGTCGTCGCCGCGCGCCCCGAGATCCTCAATCACAACATCGAGACCGTGCCGCGCCTTTATCCGGTCGCCAAATCCGGCGGCCGCTATACGCGCTCGCTTGAGTTCCTCCGCCGGGCCAAGGAACTCGCCGCCGCCTCAGGCCACACACAAATCACCAAGACCGGTATCATCGTCGGCCTCGGCGAGGAGATGCACGAACTCCTCCAGGTCTTCCGTGATCTTGCCGACCGCAACGTGGACATCCTCACCATTGGCCAGTACCTTCGGCCAAGTCGCGACCACCTCGTTCTCTCGCGCTTCTACACGCCGGACGAGTTCGCCTTCCTCAAACACGAAGCCCTTAGCATGGGCTTCCGCCACGTCGAATCCGGCCCGCTCGTCCGCTCCAGCTACCACGCCCAGGAACAAGCCGAATCCACCGGCTTGGCGTGATGTATGCTGCGACGAAGACACATCACCCTCATTCGCCGGCTCGTTACAAAAATTGTCGACCCAGAGGCGGCGCGGCTCCGCACCATCTACGACGAGCCTCCAGTATCTCTTGCGGCTCAATATCCAGACGTCCCGGAACCGGACGATCCCATGTCCCCGATGGTCATCGCTGCACGCTGGGGAAGCCGCGATCTCTATGGAGAAGATATGCCGGGAGTTGCCGCTGATCTGCTCGAAAAAGGATATGACACTCCTTCGCTAAGGCGTCTTGCCGGTGAGATGAATGTTGCTTGTTCAGCTGATGTGGAACCGCTGGTTGCCAGGGTCTTCCGTGAGCTTGGGGTTAGATATCCCCTCACCGAACTCGAAAGAAGCCTCATCGCATCCCGGCAGATTGCGCGCGAGGTTATCGCAGGTAAGCGAAATGCATGGACCTCTGCCACCCATCTCGAAATCAGAATCTGGGGATGGATACCCAAAACCACAGAGTTGGAGACCATCTTTCGGATAAACGATGAGCTCAGCTGGGATTTCGCTCACAGAAGGCGGCTATCAGAGCTCGAGGCCGTATTGCTGGATGCTTTCGCTGCGCTCGCAATTATCGAAATACCAACAAGAGCAACAAGCTCCTGACATGCCAATCCTCCCCTTCATTTACACTGCTCGCATCGCGAAGGGAGCCATTCGCATGATGCGCAGCACGTCGCGCTCGACCCCACGGAACATCGCCGCTCTCTTGCTGTGCCCGCTGTTACTGTGGCCCGCCGCGGTCCGCGCGCAATCGGATACACCGGCCGCCCAATCCGCACCTAGTCTCGCCAACCCTCAGGCCGACCAGTCCAACCCCCTCCACACCGCATCGCGCACGGAACTCGATGTCGTCAAAGTTCTCGTCGCGCAGGAGCGCGCATGGAACGCAGGCGACATCGACGGCTTCGTCAAGGGCTATAAGGACTCGCCCGAAACCATCTTCATTGGCAAACAGGAGTCCAAGGGCTACCAGCAGATCCTCGATGACTACCGCCACAACTTCGCCACTCGCGCCTCCATGGGCAACCTCGTCTACTCGGAGATTGAGGTCACCGAGCTCAGCGACACCTTCGCCATCTGCACCGGCCGCTATCACCTCGACCGCACTCGAAAAGAAGGCGGCCCCGCCGACGGCCTCTTCTCGCTCGTCCTCGAAAAGACCGACCAGGGCTGGAAGATCGTCCTCGACCACACCACATAACCGAAGGAGCCGCGATGGTCTTCCACGTCACCATGGAACCCGTCGAAGATGGATGGATTGTCATCGAATGTCCTGCGCTGCCCGGCTGTGTCTCTCAAGGGCGCGACGAGCAGGAAGCACTCTCCAACATCAAAGAGGCCATCACCGCATGGCTGTACGCCCAGGATCAGAAAGCGCTGAAGAGCCTGCCAGTGGACCAGCGCTCCCTGCTGGTCTGCGTCTAGCCACTACACCGTCATAATCTCTTTTTCCTTCGCCTTAAACAGTTCCTCAATCCGCTTGATCTCCGCGTCCGTCAGCTGCTGAATCTCTTCATTCGCACGCTTCTCATCGTCCGCCGAGATCGTCTTGTCCTTTGCCGCCTTCTTCACCGCATCGTTGCCGTCGCGCCGGATATTCCGGATCGCCGTTTTGTGGTCTTCAAGCGCCCCGGCCAGATGTTTCACCGTCTCCTTGCGCCGCTCCTCGTTCATTGGCGGAATCGGCACCCGCACCACCTTGCCGTCATGCATCGGGTTGAAGCCCAGATTGCTTGTGCGGATCGCCTTCTCGATCGGCGCCACCATGCTCATCTCCCACGGAGACACGAGAATGAGCTGCGCCTCCGGCGTCGAAAGCTGCGCCACCTGGCTCAGCGGCACGTCCGTCCCGTAGTAGTCCACCTTCACTTGGTCCAGCATATGGACGCTCGCCCGGCCCGTGCGCGCGCTCAGCAGGTGCGCCCGGAAGTCCTCCACTGTCTTCTCCATCCGCGTCTTCAACTGCGTATGCACGCTCTTTAAGGCCACAATGCTTGCCATCGCCGATGCCATCGCCGTCCAGTCCTCCCTCGGGAAACTGCCTCGAACCGCATGTAAATCCAACGCTCTAACCACGCCCATTCTACCGCGTTACCAAAGATCAATTGACGCCCCCCGGGCCGCCGGACGTAGGCTCATTCTCATGGAACTCGAACTCACCCCCGAGCAGCGCGCCCAGGTCGAGCTCATCGCACTGTACGCGGGCAAATCCCCCGCCGAGGTCCTCCTGGAAGCGGCCGAACAACTCATCGACCGCGCCGCCGGCGTGACGCCGACCCCGCAGGAGTTTGGCGCCCAGCCCATCCTCTCCCGCGAACAACTCGAGCAGCGCTTCGCCCAGATGCTGCGCACCTCCCGCCGCCGCTGAACCAACCCACAATCTGTCATCCCAAGCCCGGCAGCCTACGTAAGCAGGAGTAAAGCCAAGGAGCCTGCCCTGAGCGGGGCGAAGCCGAGTCGTACGGGACCTGTTTTTCGCTTTCTTCGTAGATAATGCGATCAGCGTCTCTCCCCGATGAAATTTTTCGGTTTCCTCCTCCTCCTCGCCTTCCTCGCCGCCGGCCTCGCCGCGTGGCTCATCTACACTCCTTTCGGCCCTGCCGCCAATAGCAACCCCATCTACGTTGACATCGCCCCCGGCATGGGCAGCCAATCGATTGCCACTCAGCTTCAGAAAGCCGGTGCCATCCGCTCGCGCTACGCCTTCCTCATCCTCCGCGCTCTCAAGGGTCGCAACCTCCTCGCCGGCGAATACCGCTTTGACCGTCCAGCCCCCGCGATCGACGTCTACTCCCGCATCGCCCGCGGCGACGTCTACACCGTCGCACTCACCATCCCGGAGGGCTCCAACATCTTCGACATCGCCGATGCGGTCGACAAAGCTGGCCTCGTCCCGCACGATAAGTTCCTCGCCGCCGAGCGCGCCGACACCTCGCTCATCAACGACCTCTCGCCCAACGCGGCCTCGCTCGAGGGCTATCTCTTCCCTGACACCTATCGCTTCCCCCACCACATCACCGCGGAAAAGATCCTCTCCACCATGGTGGCGCGCTTTCGCAAGGTAGCTGCGCAATGGAACATTCCTCAACTCAATTCGCGGGTCGGATGGCCAGGAGCACCCGAGTGGGGCGACCCGCCCGTAGTAGGCTCGGACGGAAAAATACATGAAAAGCCCCATTCATCGCGCGATGTGAACAAGCCCTTAGATCTCACCCAGATCGTTAGTCTCGCCTCCCTCGTCGAAAAAGAGGTCTCGCAGGATTCAGAACGCCCCATGGTCGCCGGCGTCTTCCTCAACCGCCTCGCGCAGAAGATGCCCCTGGCCACCGACCCCACCATCATCTACGCGGCTCTGCTCAACGACCGCTGGCGCGGAACCATCTACGCCTCGGACCTCAAATACGACTCGCCCTACAACACCTACATCCATGCCGGACTGCCGCCCGGGCCCATCTGCAACCCCGGCCTCGCCGCGCTCAAGGCCGCCCTCCACCCAGCTCCCACCCAGAATCTGTACTTCGTCGCCGACGGCCAGGGCCACAGCGTCTTCTCAGCCACGCTCCAGCAGCACAACCAGCAGGTCGCCGCCTGGCGCCGTGCTACACATCACTGAGCCGCACGCCGGTCATGTCGGGCGACACGAGTGAGCAGGTAGTCCACTTCAGCACGGGCTGCCGCTGTCAGCGAGGCGCCCGGAGCGCGCAGGGTATCGTGTGCGATGGCCCCACGCTTTCGCAGCACGTACTTGCGTACGGCGAGCCCGATGCCCTGCTGCTGTTCATAGCGGACGAGCGGAAGGTGCGCGTCGAAGAGATCATGTGCCGCGTCTCGCTTTCCTTCGCCCGCGAGCTTCACAACATCGACCAGCATGTCCGGAAAGGCATAGCCGGTCATTGCGCCGTCGGCGCCGCGTTCCACCTCCAAGTCCAGGAACAGGCCGCCGTTGCCGGTAAGGATAGAGATCGGCCGCAGCGAACCGTCACGCTGAAATGCTCGCAATGCAGAAATTTTCTCCAGGCCCGGCCAATCCTCGTGCTTCAGCATCACGCACGATGGGTTGTCCGTCACGATCTGCCGGATAACCTTCGGCGTCATCACCACACTAAGAACGAGTGGGTAGTCCTGGATAACGAAGGGCACATCGGCGCCGATGGCTGCTACCGCCTGCGCATAGTAGTTGATGATTTGATCGTCCGTGCGCA
>DATNEM010000079.1:0-6186 GCA_035552995.1 Acidobacteriaceae bacterium
TGGGGAATCCAGTGCGGCGAATGTGTCTCGCACGCCACTTTTCGCGTGGGGCACGCCTCAGTGCGCTCGGCGTGTTGCTGTGCGCGGCGCATGCGCAGGCGATGAGCGACGTGGCGGGCGCATCTTCCATCGGCTCGCGCCATATGGCGCAGAAGCACGTCGCACCGAGCCCGTGGGAGGCTGCCGAGCAGGGACGCGATGCGCTCGAAGCGATTCCCGAGGGCGACCGCACCCACGCACAATATATGCGCGCGATGGATGCGTATCGCGCGATCTACCATACGCATCCAGCCGACCTTCATGCGGCTGCCGCGGTGAACGCGGTGGCGGAGTTGCTCGCCGAACAGGGGCGGGTCTTCCATGACGACAGACTTCTGAAGGCGGCCATCGGGCAATATGAGTTTCTGCGGAAACAATATCCTGGCAGTTCGCTGCGCGTACAGGCCCTGCTGACGGAAGGCGAGATCGAGCAGAACGATTTGACCGACGCGGCTGCGGCGCGCAGCTATTACCAACAGTTGCTAAAGGACTATCCGCGGAGCGAGCAGGCCGAGGAGGCGCGCGCGGGCGTAGCCTCGCTGGAGCAGGAGTCGGCGGACAGGGAATCACGGACCAGGGAACAGGGAACAACGAAGGGCAAGTCAGCGAGTCAGCGAGTCAACGAGTCAGCGGAAGTGCTCGCGACACCGGGTACGACTTTGCCGCCTATGCCTCCAACGAACGCTTCCGCTCCCGAGGCTGAACTCCAGGATGTGGATGCGCAGACACGGCCCACGCTGAGCGCAGCGGCCGACGTTCATCGCAGCGGGCAACACAGCAGCGGGCGCGCGCTGGTGACTGGCGTGCGTCACTGGTCCACCCCGACCTATACGCGAGTCGCGATCGACCTGGGCGACAGTGTGACCTATGAGGCGGCGCGAGTTCCCCACCCTGACCGCATTTACTTTGACCTGCACGGCGCGCGCCTGGCGGCGGCGTTGGTTGGCAAGAGCTTCAACGTGACGGACGACGGCTTCCTGAAGCGTGTGCGCGCGGCGCAGTACTCAAACGATGTGACGCGTGTGGTGCTCGATGTAAGCGACGTGAGCGAATACTCCGCGTTCCTGCTGCCCAATCCTTATCGGCTGATCATCGACATTCACGGTGGCAAAGCGAGCGAGTTAGCAGGTCAGCGAGCCGGCAAATCAGCCGGTGAGGGCAACGCGAATACGGCGGGAACGCGCGTACCGGCGCCGCATACTGCCCGCGTGGTTTCGTCCACATCGGCGCGGCCAGTACCAAATGCGGTCGCGACGAAGAATCCGGATGCGGCGAATGAGCTTGCGGACCTGAGCGTTGTACCTGGCCGCGTGGATGCGACGCGCAAGCCGACATCCAGGCCCATTTCCGCTGTGGTTGCAGACGGTGAAGTTGCCGGCGACCGCATGATCGAGACGAAGCGGACAATCCCGGATTCCTTGGCCGCGCCATCCCTTCCAGCGGCTAGCATGAACAACACACTGAGCGCAGTAGCGAACGCGGCGCCGACGTCTTCGCTTAACTCCACGCGCCGGGCGCGTCGCGGGCATGCGGCTGGCGCGAGCGCCACGCCTGCGCGGGCGGCTGCACCGATGGCGGACGGGGAGACCTCGCTGGTGCGTGCGCTGGGATTGAAGATTGGGCGGATTGTGATCGATGCGGGTCACGGCGGACATGACTCAGGCACCATCGGCGCAGATGGCCTCGAGGAGAAGGATGTGGTGCTGGATGTTGCGCTGCGCCTCGGGGAGCTTCTGCATGATCGCCTGGGCGCGGAGATTATCTACACGCGTTCGGACGACACTTTTATTCCGCTGGAGACGCGCACCGCGATTGCAAACAAGGCGCAGGCCGACCTATTTATTTCGGTCCACGCCAACTCCTCGCCCGACGACAGTGCGCGCGGCGTGGAGGTCTATTACCTGAACTTCACCAGCGATCCGACGGCACTGGATGTTGCGGCGCGCGAGAATGCGGTGAGCGATCAGTCGATCCATCAACTGAGCGATCTGGTGAAGAAGATCACGCTGAAGGACAAGATCGCCGAGAGCCGCGAGTTCGCGAGTGACGTGGAGGGTTCGCTGTACTCCGGGCTGGCGCGCGGCAATGCAGGACTGAAGGACCGCGGCGTAAAGAAGGCGCCGTTCGTGGTGCTGATCGGCGCGAATATGCCGTCGATTCTGGCGGAGATCTCTTTCGTTACCAATCCGAAGGACGCGCAACAGCTGCGCGATCCGGACTATCGCGAACGGGTCGCGGAGAGCCTCTATCGCGGCGTTGCACACTACGAGGCCGGGTTGAGCGGCGGCCGACCAGTGGCAACCGAGCGCGCCAGCGTGGGGAACTGATCCAGTTCGATAGGGCTTCCGAGTGCGCGGGCGGCGCTGCTCACCTGATCTGCATTGGTATAGTCTGAGCTTGATATGCGGATGGGCGGGCGCGGCATCAGGATCACAATCAAAATTGGGCTGGTGGCGGTAGTGTGCGCAGCGTTGTGGGCGATGCCGTTTGCGAATGCGCAGCAGACCGTCCTGATGGAGCCGCCGGTGCCGCTGCTTCCCGCGACGCTCGGGAAGCTGACGCGCGTTGCTGAGGGAGACTCCGGCGATGGGCTGGGACAGCTCGATGCAGCGGGCATTGTGCCGCAGGACAAAGCTGTTCTCAGCGAGGATGGGCTGAAGCGTTTTGCGAAATCGGATTATGACGAAGGTACGTCGAGAGAGGCGCGCGCGACGATCGCGGTTTTCAGCTTTCGCGATGCCAGCGGGGCGATTTCCGCATACGACTATTTTCGGCGTGACGGTATGCGCGCGGAGAAGCTTGGCGACGAAGCGGTTGCGAGTGCGGACGAAGTACTGCTGCGCAGCGGCATCAATGTGGTGATCGTCACGCACTCGAGGTTAAGGCGTGACGAGGTATCGACGGCTGCTGGGCAACTCATCGATCATCTGCCGAAGGCGCACGGGGCAACGGGCATCTCTCCGTTGCTGCCGACGCTGTTGCCGCAGAAGAATCTCGATGCGGATTCGGTGAAGTACGCGCTGGGGCCGGCTGGCTATGCGGCGATGAACGGTGTTTTGCCAGCGGACGCTGTTGGGTTTGAAAAGAATGGCGAGGCGGTCACGGCGAAGTACCGCGGCGGTGGCACGCTGACGCTGCTACTGTACCCGACGCCCCAGATCGCCGGTGAGCGTGAGCGTGCGGCGGAGAACGCGCTGGCGAATGCAGGCGGAGCGAAGGTGAGGCGTGAAGGGCCGCTGGTGGCGATCGCGAGCGGAGCGTGGCCGTCAGGCGCGGCGCAGAAGATGGTCGATGGCGTGCACCTGCGCACCGATGTGAGTTTCGATCGGCCGATGCCGCTCGAGTTCCACACGGAGATCAGGAAGACGTACTCGCTGCTGCAGGCGGTGGCGGCGTTTTGCGGGCTGGGCGCGCTGGCGGCGATTGTGCTTGGACTGTTCTTCGGCGGCGGACGCGCGCTGGTCCGCGTGCTGCAGGGCAAGCCTGCTTACACGGAGCCCGAGTTTCTGCACATTGACCTGCGCGGGCGGCCGCATGAGATCCGCACCGGGGCGGATGCCGGCCCCGAGGCGTGAGCGCGGATGCGTCCGCGCGCGGAGATGTATACATGAGCGACAGTCCGGGGTGCGTCGTGGATTTCACCGAAGGGCTCGCGATGGTGCTGGAGGAGGCTGGGCGAGTGCAGCTTCCGGGAAACGAACGCGTAGCGCTGCCTTCTTCCGCTGGACGAGTTTTGGCGGAGTCGATTGTTGCCGATCGCGATCAACCGCCGTTTGATCGCAGCACGCGCGACGGGTTTGCGGTGAAGGCGGAGGAGTGGTCGGCGGGGAAGAAGCTGCGGGTTGCCGGTCAGGTGCGAGCGGGCGAGGCGTTGAGGGGGGCGCAGATCGCGAGCGACGAGGCGGTCGAGATCATGACGGGCGCACCCGTGCCCGCGGGTGTGGATGCGGTCGCGATGGTGGAGCACGCGGAGCAGAGTGGGAGTAAAGTGTGGGCGACGGCAGGGCGTACGCTGCGGGTGGGCGAGAATCTTGTTCCGCGCGGCAGTGAGGCGCGAGCCGGAGATGTTTTGGCGCCGCGTGGCGTAGTGATGGGTGTGGCGGAGATTGCCCTGGCGGCGGCGTGCGGGTGCGCCGAGATTGCGGTGCATCGGAGGCCGCGTGTGACAGTTGTTGCTACGGGCGATGAGCTGGTGGAGATTGGCGATACGCCTGCGGCGCATCAGATTCGCAACTCGAACAGCTACGCGCTGGCGGCGCTGGTTGCTCAGGCAGGTGGCGATGCGCAGCGGCTGCCCATCGCGCGGGATACGCGCGAAGATTTGCGAGGGAGGATCGGGGAGGCACGGGGCGCTGACCTGCTGTTGCTGTCGGGGGGCGTGTCGGCGGGAAAATATGATCTGGTCGAGGGTGTGCTCGCGGAGTTCGGTGCGGAGTTTTTCTTTACCGGCGTGAAGATGCAGCCGGGGAAGCCGGTGGTGTTTGGGAGAATGCCGAAGACAGCTAGTCAGCAGGTCAGCAAGTCAGCGGGTCAGCGGAACGGCGGAGAGTGGCTCTACTTCTTTGGGCTGCCGGGGAATCCTGTTTCCACGGAAGTGACCTTCCACTGCTTTGTCGCGCCGTTGCTGCGGGCGTTGTGCGGAGCGAGCCAAGATTCGATCGCGCCGAAGTTCGTGCAGGGGACGCTGATAGAAGACGTGCGCGCCAAGCCTGGACTGACGCGGCTGTTGCCCGCTTTGCTGACGCACGATCTCGAACAGCCCAAGGTGCGGCTCGTCCGCTGGCAAGGCTCCGGCGATCTTGCAGCGAACGCGCGTGCGAACTGCTACGCGGTTCTGCCCGATGGACGCGATCTTCAGGCCGGCGATGTCATCACCATGCTGCTGCGGTAGGATGATCGGCATGGCAAAGACCCCGAGAACGTGGAAAACGCGGGCTCTCGTGCTGTGTGCGTGGGGCGCGATGCTGTTGGTTGCGGGTGACCAGATCAGGCAGTCGCATGGTTCGGTGCGGTTTCTGCCGCTGTTTCAGATCGCAGTGGCCGTAATGTGCATCCTTTACGAGATTAAGCAACTGATCGAGGAGCCGAACTGAGCAAGCTTTCCCACTACGACGAAGCAGGCCACGCGCACATGGTGGATGTGAGCGCGAAGGATGCGACGCGGCGCGAGGCTGTGGCTGAGGCGTTCGTTGAGTTGAACGAGGCGGTCCTTGGCGCCTTGCCGCAGAATCCCAAAGGGAATCCGCTGGAGGTCGCGCGCTTCGCGGGGATTCAGGCGGCGAAGCAGACTGCCGCGCTGATTCCGATGTGCCATCCGCTGCCGCTGAGTTTTGTGGATGTGGACGCGAGTGTGGTGGATGGCGGCGTGCGCGTGCGTGCGACCGCCGCCACCACCGCGCAGACCGGCGTCGAGATGGAGGCGATGGTCGCTGCTTCGGTCGCGGCGCTGACGATCTACGACATGACGAAGGCGCTCGACAAGGGCATCCGCATCCGCGAGGTTGCGCTGGTGTCCAAGAGCGGCGGCAAGAGCGGCGATTACAAACGCGGCTGAGCAGGTTTTGGTGCAGATATAAATGCGGGGATTCTTCGCCTGCGGCTCAGAATGACAAGCAAATACTACGCCTCCATCAAGCCATAGCGGCGCTGCCACTGCTGTTTGAGGCGCTCCCAGACGGCGGCGATCTCGGCGGGTGTAAGGTCGGGATCGGGCTTTGCTGCGAAGCGCTCGGCTTCAGTTTTTGCGAGTTCCAGAACCGTGCGGTCACGCAGGAGGTTCGCTACGCGAAACTCTGGCAGGCCGGTCTGGCGGGTGCCGAAGAATTCGCCGGGGCCGCGCTGTTGGAGATCGAGTTCGGCGAGGGCGAATCCATTTTGAGTTTCGACCATGGCGTTCAGGCGCGCCTCGGCCTGCTCGGTGACGCGTTCGCCGGTCATTAATATGCAGTAGCTCTTCGCCGCGCCGCGGCCTACGCGCCCCCGCAGCTGGTGCATCTGCGAGAGGCCGAAGCGCTCCGCGTGGTCGATGACCATGACGGTCGCATTCGCCACATCCACGCCGACCTCGATCACGGTCGTCGATATGAGTACGTCGATCTCGCCGCGCTGGAAGCGTGCCATGGTGACTTCCTTCTCGTCGGCGCTGAG
>DATNEM010000080.1:0-4758 GCA_035552995.1 Acidobacteriaceae bacterium
GCCTTTGCTGTTCTTGACGGCCTTGGACCAGTCGCCAGTGGAGGCGATGGACTTGTCGTTTGCACGCACTACTACGTCACCGGCGTGCATGCCAGCCAACGCCGCCGGCGAATTCGGCTTTACGCTGGATACCAGAAGCCCATGCCCGCCCGCCGCGCCGAAGTAATCCGCAAGCTGCGCCGGCATTTTTTCCAGCATTGCGCCGGTATAGGTCGAAGTGGGCAAGACCGAACTGATAAAGCTGTTGCCGCCGTGCACCTGCGGCGAAGACTGTGCCGGAGCCGCTGCTGCGCTCGCATCGGCGGAATCGTCCATGAGGTCAGGGGCCATCACATGGTGCTCCCATGCGTCGCGGTCCACCTCTTCGTGTGTGGACATCTGCGCCGTGACGGTCATCTGCTGGCCATCGCGGCTGATCAGCAGTGTCACCAGCCTGCCGGGGGCGCACTCGCGCAGCATGTGGCTAATCTGCTCTTTGGTCGAGATGGGCTGGCCATTCATCTGCAGCACGACATCATGCTCGCGCAAGCCAGCCTTGCCAGCGGGCGCATCGTGGTCCACCAGAACAATCTCCGCGCCGCGTGCTTCCTTCAGCTTCAGCGTCCCGAGTTCGTCCTGCGAAATGTCGCGCAGATCGACGCCGAGATAGCCGGGTGCGGAGCTCGATCCGCCATGCGCCCCCGCGCCCGCTTCCGACAACATCCACGCCGCCGCAATCGCCGGTGCCGCAGTGGCGCTTTCGGCGCGCAGCAGCATCGGCGCCGCCGCCATGCCGAGAACTAACCCGATATGAATCGCCCTGTTCATCCCGTGCCTCAAAAATCGCCTGGCCTGCTCGTCGCGCGAAGAATCATACGCCCGTTACTGAATATCCGGCGAGCCTTCCAGCACCTGCGCGCTCACCGTGCGGATATACGGATTCTCGTCCGTGGTGGAGACCGTGCGCATGGCTTGCCGCACGCTTGAATCCGAATCCACCGGCTGCAGCATGTTGATCGCCTCGGTCCGAACCTTGGCATTGGGGTCATGCATCAGCGCCTGCATCACGGCATCGCGCACGCGCTCGTCCGCGGCCACATAGGGCTGAAGGCCATCGAGCGCGGCCAGCCGCACGCTCGGGTTCGCGTCGTTGCGCAGGCTGCCCATCAGCGCGTTGCGGATGCTTCCACTGCCCGAGACACATTCATGCCCGACGCGGCACTCGTTCGCCAGCAGCGCGACCGAATCCGTACGCACTCCACTGCTGGCTGCCGGTTTCGCCCCGATCATCAGCAGCCGCCGGATCTGCGGGTCGTCCAGCGATCCCTGCACCGTCTCCGGCGTGACGCGGTTGTATGTCACCTGCACCACTTCGGAGTTCGGCGTCTGCGCGATGCCGGTAATGTCGGCAATCGTTCCATTGGCCGTATTGCTCAGGATGACCGGTGACGGCACCTTGGGCTGATGCGCTACCTCGTAGCGATTCACAAAGTTCCCGCCGAGGAAACCGATGCCAACCAGCAGAGTCGCCAGCGCTGGGGCGCTCTTCAGATACCCGAGCCACGCATAAAAATTGCCACGCAGGCGGGTCAGCAGGCCATGTGGCGGAATCAGATCCAGTTCTTCGTCCAACCGCATTCTGGACTGCGCCAGCAGGTTCGGCGTGGGCTCCAGCACCGGCCGCACAGCCAACGCCTCATGCATCGCCAGCAGCGACCTTAGTTCGTTGCTGCACGCCTCGCACTCTTCCAGATGCCGCTCTAGGGCCGCCGTCTGTTCATCCGGCAGCTCGCCATACGTAACCAGTACGATGTGTTGCTGTGCCTGTTCACACTTCATTGCCTCTACCTCAACCAGCCTCAAAAAATGCTTCCCACTCCAAGCTGCTTTCTCTCTCTTCGGGTCTCTGCGTGTCTGCCCGTTGGGTACTGCCTTCACGCCTCAGCGGCGCCTCGTCGAACGTTTGGTAAATCTCCTCAATTCAAACTGCCTGGGCCACATCGCCCATTCTGCAAAAGCTACGTCTTGGTCTCCCTCAGTTCCGCCAAATTCGCGCGCAGTTTGCGTGTGGCGCGAAAGAGCGTGTTCTTAGCCGTCTCCTCGGTGGTGCTCAACATCTCCCCAATGGTGCGCAGCTTCAGGCCCTGGTAATGCTTTAGCTCAAACACCGTGCGCTCGCGCGGCGTGAGCTTATCCAACGCATCGGCGATGCATTGCCCCATCTGCTTGCGGTCCAGCTCGCGAGCCGGGTTCGCCATCGCCCGCGTGTCGCTTACGTTGGAGAGCAGGTCCATCTCGTCGCCCTGCGCATCCACGATGGTTGCCGGGTCTTCGCGGCGGCTCTTGCGGCGGCGAAGCTGGTCCAGGCAAAGGTTCGTCACAATCCGGTAAACCCACGTGTAGAACGAGCACTCGAACCGGAAGTTGCCCAGGTGGCGATACGCCTTCAGGAACGCCTCCTGGTGAATATCCTGCGCATCCTGTTCGTTGCCGAGCATGTGCAGCGCCAGCCGCAGCACTGCCTGGTCATACCGTCGCACCAGCGCGTCGAATGCAGTACGGTCGCCCTTCTGCGCCTCGCGGATGAGGTCGTCATCCTCTTCCCGCTGCTGCGCGCGGGCTTCCATCTGCGCCGGCGTCAGCCGGGTGCCATTGCGCAGCTTCATCCCGGTCTGAACCGTCGCCTTCGGCATCGTTGCCGACGATTCTATCGCCGACGGGATACCACTGGCTCGCGAAGCACCCACAGCTGCTGCCGCAGCCATCAATTCGCCGACCCGGGGCGCGGGCGTACGGACCACTCCCCTTTTGCGGCGCGCGCCGGCGGCAAGCGTAGAAAGAACCGGGGAGAGCTGGCCTCGAACCTCCAGGCCCAAACCTTCTGCATTCATCGTTTCCGACTCCGGAGTCAGGAAGATGCGTTCTGCCTTGATAGACCCCAAATGAAGCAAAAGGTAAGCCGGGAAGAGTTCTCAGTTCAAAGTTCTCAGTTGTCAGGAAAGACACTCGCAAGGATGTTTCCACAACTGAGAACTGACAACTGGGAACTGACAACTTAAACTGGTTCCGGATATGCCAAACCAGTCCGCCCAGCCCAGTCTGTTCGCATCGTCCGCGCCGGCTTCGCATGCCGATTCCGGCTGGATCACGGCCCATTGCGATGGTGGCGCTCGCGGCAATCCCGGCCCTGCCGGTTTCGGCGCTGTCGTTCAGGATTCCGAGGGCAAGGTGCTCGCCGAACTCAGCGAGTTCCTGGGCATCCAGACCAACAACTTTGCCGAGTACTCCGGGCTGCTCGCTGTGCTCGACTTCGCACTGAAGCACCGCCATCCCCGCCTGCGCGTGGTCTCCGACTCCGAGCTGATGGTCAAGCAGATTCAGGGCGCATACAAGGTCAAGAGTCCCGGCCTCAAGCCGCTTTATGATGAGGCCCGTAAGCGCATCGCGGGGCTCGAGGCCTTCGAGATCACCCACGCGCTTCGCCATAAGAACAAAGACGCCGACCGGCTGGCCAACCAGGCGATGGACCGGGGCATGGGCCGGGCCGGCGTCCCAACGGCCAACGCCTATGCCCGCACACGATAGCGAAAAGACGCCTACCCGTTCCGATTCAGTTGTTTACTCTTCGATTATAGGTAACCATTTAAGCAAATTTCGGGCCATTTCCCCGGCTCAGATTGGATTTCCTGTCAAAATCACTTGCAACAGGGTAGAAAACCTACAACTTTTGGACTAGAGTAGTGCTCTCGCGTTCCGTTGGCGCAGTTTGCAACGCGGTTGAGGTCAGTCGGTGGCTTCACTCTCTATTGCACGCCCAGGAAAGGTCTCCGAGCGTCAGTACCTCGGCGACCTAACGACCCTCTTTGACCGTCAGCGCCGCCGGTCCGGGCTCGCCTTGACCCTGGATTCCTTCGCCTCCGATCTCACTGCAAACGACGCCCTTCGCAGCGGTCTGTTCACGCTTTGCAATGCCATCAGCCACATGGGCGAGAGCGATCTGTCGCCCAGCGAGCTGCTTAGCCTTGTCGCACGCGCGATCAGCGGCGCCGGTTCGGAAGTTGACGCCGAAATTCCAGAGGCCATGCGCGACGCTTTTCTTTCCGGTTATCAGGAATGGCGCGATCGCGATCTGCAGCGCATCGTCGATTCCAGCGAGTCGGAGATCTGGCCCCCGCCGGGAGCCTCCGCCCGCAAGCCTCCGGCAAGCGACCCCGGCCCCGATGCACTTGCGCGAAACGAACTCGCCGTAGGGGCCGAAGCCGAATCCGTTGAGCCAATCGTTTCGGCCGTCGGAAGACGCACAGTGCAAGAGGCGCTGAGCCTCGTCCGACGCGAACAGCCAGCTGACCCCGGACAGCCGGACTCCCAGTCTCCGCTCACAGGTACCAACGCCGAAGACCTCGGCAACATGACCCTGGGAGAACTGAAGCGGGTTCTGGAGGAGATTGAGGGACGCGTCAGCAGGCTCGGGCCGCACATTCAAAGCCTGAACTCCGCGGCACGCGAACCTGCCCGCCGTGAGCGGCCCTCGCCGGTGCCCGACAGCGTCATCCCCTTCCCGTCGCAGCGAAGCCCATCGGCAGAAAGAGAACATGGCGATCCGCACACCTCCGGCTTCGATCTCGAGTCCTTTGCGCGCCGCCGACCCATCCCCGCGCCGAATCTGCGCGCGGAGGACACCTTTCTCGCACAGGCAACCGAGACGGATGAACGCCCGCGCGGCATCGACGCCCTCGTCGCGGCCGCACCGGCCTGGGCCAACGCCATTCCCACCGCTCG
>DATNEM010000081.1:0-8835 GCA_035552995.1 Acidobacteriaceae bacterium
TGCAGAGCATGGAGACGATGACCTTCAACGACTATATGAAGGCGCGCATCGCCCAGAGCGCTGCTTCAAAGACCGGCGCCAACGCCGTGCCTCTCCTTTCCTACGTCCTCGCCGGCAAAGTAAACAACGGGCCGCCGATCTATCAGCCGGAGCACAAAGACTTTGCTCCTCACTTTGGCTTCGCCTGGAGTCCCTCGTCCACTGGGAAGACCGTCCTCAATGGCAGCGCGGGCGTGATCTACGACCGCACGCTGATCAATTCGGTTCAGTTCCTGCAGGATGTGTACTCCTATCTCTTCCAGCAGCAAAACTCAACCGCGCTGGGAATTGCAGGCGACGCGTATAACTCCATCAAGACCGATCCTCGGCTGGACAGCAATAACCAGATTTCCAAAGTAAATCTTCTTATTCCTCCGACACCCAAACCACCCTATACACCCTTCAACGATCCCGTCACCTGCGCCGCCTATCCGCAAGGAGCTCCATGCGGCCTGCAGAATGGCAATGACTTCAATGCCGCTACCATCGATCCCGCATTGAAGACGCCATACTCCATCGCCTTTAACGCCGGACTGCAGCAACAACTTCCCGGACATATGGTGTTCAAACTGAACTACGCTGGTCGTCTTGGTCGCCGCCTCATGGGCCAGGTCGATGCCAACCAGGTGCTGGATTTCCCGGATCCGGTCTCCGGCCAGCTCTTTTCCAACGCTTTTGCCGCGATGACTACCCAGCTCCGTAAGAACCCTGACTATCACTCGCTTACTGTTCAGCCGTGGATGGAAAATGTCTACGCGCCGGGGCGTGGTGTGTCCAAAGGCTTCGCGAATAACACGCAGTATCTCGCTGCTGCTCTGGGCGGGGAGGTTGCAAATGGCGACATGGGTGACTTCGTTCAGGCCCTCTCCACGCGCACGCCTCTGAATGTGGGCTCCGCCGCGCAGTTCTCCGAAAACAGTTTCTATACCAACCCTGGCTTCTCCTCTTACAACGCCATGCTGTTGACACTGCAGAAGAACCTTGCGCATGGCTTGCAGTTCGACTTCAACTACACTTGGGCGCATTCCATCGATAACTTCTCCTTCTTCGCCAACTCTCAGGGAGATACGGGAATTGGCGGCATTGGCCTGGTATGCGACTATATTCGGCCCCGCGAGTGCCGCGCCGATTCAGACTTCGACGTGCGCCACTACATCACAGCGGACGCGCTCTACGACCTTCCGTTCGGGCGCGGCAAGATCTTCTTCAACTCTTCGTCGCGGCTTGTCAGCGAAACCATAGGCGGATGGTCAGTCAGCGGCATCAACACCTGGCATACCGGTTATCCGTGGTCGGATGCTTCCAATGCCTTCGTCGCAAGCTACTCCAACAATGCTCCCGGCATCTTCGTCGGTCCCAATCCCTCGATTCTTACCCCGGGAATACACAAGCAGCCCAGCGGGACCGTCAATCTATTCAAGGACAATATTGCGGCTTCCAGTGGTTTCGTTGGGCCCGTTGGCTTCACCATCGGGCCTCGTAACAGCCTCCGCGGCCCCGGCTTCTTCAGTGTTGACCTTGGGCTCGCCAAAACGTTCCCGATTACCGCTGAACGGGTCAATCTGAAGTTCCGAGCCGATGCCTTCAACGCGCTGAACCATCCCAGCTTCCAGCTGCCGCAGGAGAATATCTTCAATGGATTCGACCAGATGGACTTCCAGAACGTCTCGACGCAGGGTCTAGGCTTCGGCCAGATCAGCGCCACAGTAACACCTACGGGCAATAAGAACAACGGAGCACGTGTCGTTCAACTCGCTCTTCGCCTGGAGTTCTAATCCCCCCCCTAACCTAACTCGATAAGGGCCGCTTCGGCAGCCCTTTCTTTTGCTCAGCACATATAGGTAACGCGTGATTTCAGCCGCAATACCTACACTTGCCGCGAGCTGAGGTCCGCGCCTCTTGCCTCTGGCCCCAGCGCCGTAATCGCCGCAACCGCAATTCCGACAATCACCACCGTCGCCGACAAAGCCACCTGCAGCGAGCCCGCATTGTGCCGGTCCGCGTACGTCTGCTGAAAGATCTGGTTCCGCGACGACAGCAGATTACCCAGCTGATACGCAAATCCCGGAAGCACCGCGCGCACTGGCCCCGGCGAAAGCTCGTTGAGGTGTGCAGGGATAATCCCCCACGCGCCCTGCACCATGAATTGCATCAGGAACCCTCCCGCCGCCAGCATGGCGCCAGAGCGCGACCACGCCCACAGTGGAATCATCGGAATCGCCAGCAGCGCAGCAATCATAATCGTCCGCTTCCGTCCCCATCGCTCCGATACTGCGCCGCAGCAGACGCCGCCCACCAGTGCGCCCAGATTGCCAATCGCGGCGATCAGCCCCGTGTGCCCCGGCGTCTGATGCAGATCATGCTGCAGGAAAGTTGGATATAAATCCTGTGTGCCATGGCTGAACGACGTAAAGGCGGTCATCAGCACAATAATGAAAAGAAACACCGGCAACGCTTTTCTCAGTGCGGCCCAATCGGTCGTACGCCGCACGCCGGATGCACCTGACCTGCGCTGTTCCAGCCACGCCGGCGACTCCTCCACTTTGTAATTCAAGTAAAAGCCCAGCAGCGCCGGCAACGCCCCCAGCATGAAGAACACGCGCCAGTTTGCCAGCATTCCGGTGCCATGCAGGTGAGGGAATAGCTGCCAGTAGAGCAGCGCCGCCAGCAGGTTGCCGCAGACATACCCCTCCTGCAGCAACCCGGAAAAGAATCCGCGGCGCGACGACGGCAGCGTCTCCAGTGCGAGCGCCGCGCCAACACCCCATACGCCGCCCATCGCAACGCCAAACAGCGCGCGGCATATAAGGAAGCTGTGCAGCGTCGGCGCAAACGCCGACGCCAGCTCAAACACCGAGAAGGCAATCACATTTGTGATCAGCGTTGGCCGCCGGCCAAACTTCTCGGCCATCGCTCCAAACAAAAACGCGCCCACCGGCCGCATCGCCAGCGTCCAGAAGATCGCCTCTTCCACTTCCTTGCGCGACACGTGGAAGCTTGCGGAAATGGCTGTCAGGCAGAATGTGAGCAGGAAAAAGTCGAACGCGTCCAGCGCCCAGCCCAGAAAGCACGCGGCGAAGGTATTGCGCTGCATGCGTGTCAACGCGCGGAAGTTCGCAAGAAAGGCCACGCCGGAATGCTAGCATTCAGCGGCCGCGGCTTACATCTTGGCGCGGAGCGGAGTCACCTGCGCAGTCGGGGGCATCTGCACCACGTCGATCTCCTGCGCATAGTTCTTCAACAGCTGATGATGCAGGCAATACAGCGCCAGCTCCAGCCGGTCGGAGACCCCCAGCTTGTCATATACCTTTCGCAGGTAGTTTTTGATCACCTGCTCGGTCGTGCCGATCTGGTATGCAATCTCTTTGTTCCGCATACCGCGTGTGATGCAGCTGATGATCGCCAATTCCTTCTTCGAAAGCTTCGGCTGCACGCGCGGATTGGTCAGCGAACTCGCCTGCGAGCGATACGCCTCGATCACCCAGCTGATCGACTGGTTGTCGATCCATGTTTCGCCGTCGGCGATCTTGCGCACACACTTGATCAGCAGGTCCGGCGAAATCGAGCGCGGCACGACACCGCGCACACCGCGACGATACAGTTCCACAATGTTCGACTCGTCCGCCTCAACCACCTGGACAATCAGCTTTGCGTCCGGCGCGTGCTTCATCATTTCGGGAATCGCATCGATCGTCCCGGCAATCATCTGGCCTTCCAGCAGCACCACGTCTGTTGGATAACGTTGCAGCGCGGAATGGAGGTTCGGCAATGACTCGGCCTGCGCGACAACGCGCAGATCGTCCTCCAGTGCGAACACCTTCTTCATGCCCACCCGATAGATAGCCTGCGAATCGGCGAGGATGATGCGCACCACCGAACCGGACACGGCCGGTTGTGGCGGCTGCTCCGGCTCGGAGGTTTGTGCCGGCTGTCGCGTGGAGATCGGCGTAGGGGAGGGCTTTTCGGTGTGCATGGTCAGCGTCATCGGTCTCAGGCCTTCAAGGAGTATTCGTCAATCACAGCGGCTGCCAGCGCCTCGCCGTCGGCGATCTGGTGGCGCACGATGCGTCCCATACAGTGGATACGGACATCGCTATCGCCTCCCAGCACCGCGGACGGCATGTCCATGGTGAACTCGACGTTGCTGCCGACGCGTGGCAACCATGCGGACTCGAACAGAAGTCCGTTGGAGGAGATGTCGCGCGTGGTCGCTTCCATCATGCCGTCCTCCGTCTTGAGGTGCAGCGCAAGCCGCAATGGAAACCGGACTGCGGTCCGCACCGCGTCCCATCCCCCGGGTCTGTGCCAGGCCTTCAAGATTTTCCTCCTTAGTAGCTGCCTGAAATCGTTGTGTGATCTCTTTTGCAGTTACCAAAGTTTATGCTACAAACCCATTGTGCCACCCGGCTTATCGGCACACGATGGCACTTTGGTTGCACTTGGAGTTACATCGAATGGGAAATGGTAACCACCGCTAAAAGCAGCAGCGGCCCGTAGTAGAAAGCACTCTGTAGCGCACGGAAACCAAGCAGAATCAACGCGGCTTTACCCGCGGATTGTGTCTCTCGGCGACCAAGCCGATCATCAGCTTTGTAGGCCCTAAGACTCGCGCACGGTTGTTTCGTACTTCGAGAAAGCTCGAACCGCTCAGTCTAAGCCGCCGGATGCGCAGCCAGGTAATCCTCAATCTCCTGTATCTCGTCCTTGCTGAGCCGGAACTTCGCCGCCGGCCAGACGCCCTCTACCTGCTCCGGACTCCGCGCTCCCACGATCGCCGCGGTTACCGCCGGATTGGCGAGCGTCCACGCAATCGCAACCACGCCGGCTGAAACGTCGTGCCGTGCCCCGATGCCTTTCAGGAATTCCGCGATCCCAAGATTGCGGCTCAGGTGCGGCTCCTGATAATTCTTTACATTGCGACGAAAGTCATCCTTCGGCAGAGCCGCCACGCGCTCTTTGGTCATCGCCCCAGTCAACAGGCCGGAGTGCTGCGGCGAGTAGTTGATGACGCCGATCGCATGCTCGCGGCAAAACGGCAGGATCTCCGCCTCCACTGAGCGATTGATCATCGAATAAGGCGGCTGCAGCGAAGTCACTCGCTCCACCTCCGTCAGCCGATGAATCTCCGCAACCGGAAAATTGGAAACTCCGATATGCCGCGCCTTGCCCTCTTTCTTTAGCGCAGCCATCGTCTCCCACGCCTCCAGCATGTCCTCGCCCTCAATCGGCCAGTGAATCTGGTACAGGTCGATCGTCTCCACTTGCAGCCGCCGCAGGCTCTCCTCGCATTCGCGCCGGATGTGCTTCGTCGTCCGCGTAATCTCGCCTTTCTCGTTCCACACCAGACCGCACTTGGTGAAGAGGAACGGCCGGATGTGGTAGCCCTTCACTGCGCGTCCCACAATCTCTTCCGAGTGGCCGAGCCCGTAGACCGCTGCAGTATCGATCCAGTTCACGCCCAGGTCCAGCGCACGGTGGATCGCCGCGATCGACGCATCGTCGTCCTGCGGACCCCAGGAATAGGCCCAGTTGCCGCCGCCGGTCGCCCACGCGCCAAACCCGATCGGGGAAAGCCACATATTCGAAGTTCCAAGCTGATTGATCTTCATAGGGATTTCGATGATTTCATGCCTGGGCCGATCGCAGCAACCCGTCCGCAAACGCGACAAGACAATATGGCCATCCAACCAAAGCAGGGAATTGACCGTCGCTTCACAAGCAGGGTCCTGGCGGCTGGGGTAGTCTTCTGCTAAGAACGCGTATGAGTGAAGCAAGCACAGGCATAGTGGTCGACATGGTCCTCGCGCAAAACCGCGACGTAGCGGACAAAGCCATTCCTCGGAAATCTTCCGGACACAAATGGAACGGTGTATCTCGAAGTCCCAACGGCACGGCGCACCCCCATGCCACAGCGCTAAAGCCGCGCAAGCCCAAGCGTGCACCCGCACACCCCGCTAAGGATACGGAACCGCCCCGCGAACTCCGCTACTTCGATCGCGATGAATCCTGGATGCTCTTCAACCGCCGCGTGCTTGAAGAGGCCGAGGACCCTCAGAACCCGTTGCTTGAACGCGTCAAGTTCCTCGCCATCACCGCCAGCAATCTCGATGAGTTCGTCGAAATCCGCGTCGCCAGCTTACTCCAGCATATTGAGGAAGGCACCATCGAGCCGCAACGTCCCGACGAGAGCGGCTTCACTATGGAGCAACGCCTCCAGCGCCTCAGCGCGGTCATGCATGAGTTCGTCGAAGCCCAGTACGCCTGCTGGAACGATAAGCTCATGCCCGCTCTGCGCGCTCAAAACATCCGCCTGCTGAACTGGAAGGAACTCGACCCGAAGGCCCGCGAATACGCCCTGAAGTACTACGAGACCGAGGTTGACCCCCTCCTCACTCCGGTCACCGTTGACCCCTCGCACCCATTTCCCCGCGTTCTCAACAAAGCGCTCTGCATCGCCCTCTTGCTGCGCTCCCGCCGCACAACTCGCTCGGCGCCTAAACCGCCTCCCGCTCTCGGCGTCGTTACTGTCCCTCGCGCTCTCCCCCGCCTCGTGCCATTGCCCTCAGGCGAGGGCCGCCACGACTTCATCATGCTCCATAAGCTCATCGAAGCCCAGATCGAGCGCATGTTCCGCGGCTATGAAGTCTTGGCCCGCGCTCCCTTCCGCGTCACGCGTAATAGCAACCTCTACCTGCAGGAAGAAGAAGCCCGCAGCGTCCTCGAAAGCGTCCGCGAAGAACTCCACAATCGCCGCAAAGGCGACGCCGTTCGCATGGAGATCGAGAACAGCGCCGCAGAGGAGATCGTCGAGCGCCTGCGCGTCAACTTTGAGCTCGATCCCGCACAGGTATTCCGCACCAAGGGCCCCGTCAATCTCACGCGCATGATGAACCTCTACAGCGGCGTCGCGCGGCCCGAGCTGAAGTTCCCGTCCTTCCACGGCCGCCGGTACGCGCTCTCGCCGAAATCTTCCAACCTCTTCGACGAGCTCCGCACCCGCGACATCCTGCTGCACCACCCCTACGATTCCTACTCCGTCGTCGAAGACTTCGTCGCCCAGGCTGCGCTCGATCCCGCTGTCGTCTCCATGGAGCAGACCCTGTACCGTACCAGCGCCGAGTCCCCGCTCTTCACCGCGCTCACGGAAGCCGCCCAGACCAAGGAAGTGACCGTGGTCGTCGAACTCATGGCCCGCTTCGACGAGGCCTCCAACATCCGCTGGGCGCGCGAAATGGAGGACGCCGGCATCGGCGTCTATCACGGCATCCTGGGCCTCAAGACGCATTGCAAGCTCGCCCTCATGATCCGCCGCGATCCCGACGGCGTTATCCGCCGCTACGCGCATCTTGGCACCGGTAACTACAACTCCGTCACCGCGCGCTTCTACACCGACGTCAGTCTTCTCACCGCGAATCCCGAGATCACCGCGGCCGTACAGAAGGTCTTCCGCTACCTCACCGCACGCGCCGACGCGGAGGACTACTCGCCGCTCCTCATGGCGCCGCTCACCCTCGCGCAGGGAATCCTGAAACTCATCGAACGCGAAACCGTCCACGCTCGCGCCGGCAAACCCGCCTCCATTGTCGCCAAAATGAATGCGCTGCTCGACCGGCCGATTATCGACGCTCTCTACGAAGCCTCCCAGGCCGGCGTCGAAGTCGACCTGATCGTCCGCGGCATGTGCGCTCTCCGCCCTGGCGTCAAGGGCCTCAGCGATCGCATCCGCGTCCGCTCCATCGTCGGCCGCTTTCTGGAACACAGCCGCATCTTCAGCTTTAGCAACGCAGGCCATCCCGAGGTCTTCTGCGGCAGCGCCGACTGGATGTCCCGCAACCTCCTCGAACGCTGCGAGGTCATGTTCCCGGTATTCGATCCCACCCTGGCCGCTCGCCTCAGCGGCGAGATTCTCGGCGCCTACCTCCGCGACAACACCAAAGCACGCCTTCTCCAACCCGACGGCCGCTATCTCCGCGCCCCTCGCGATAGCGCGACCGCAATCACCGCGCAGACCTGGCTGATGGAGCAGTCGCAGGCCGACCGCTCCGAACCTCGTCTTTAGCGGGATCGGAAAGAATGGCCCATCCTAATTGTGGGCGATTCTCTTATTATTCAGTTGTTTATTCGGCTTACTGGATGTTGTACGTGATTACCGAACTGTGCGTCGTGCTCTGACCGCCGCTCGTGTATTTCGCCTGCACCGTCACCGTATAAGTACCGATGTACGGATTTACGGTCGTATTGCCGGTGCCCACAGACGCCTGCCCTCCGCCGCCGCAGCCCGTCACTCCCGCCATAACGCCGAGAGCCAGCACAACCATCAGCAGGCCGCCGAGCCTCCGCCTCTGCGGCATGAACAGCAGGAAGATCCCCGCCACCGCAACGCCCGAACCCGCTGCATACCACTCCCGTCCCGCTGGACTCGACTTGCCCGGCAATGCCGGTTCACGCAGGCTCGCTGTGATGCCCGACAGACTCACCGTAGTCGTTTGCGAACTCGAGGAGCTTCCACTGAACGTCAACGTAGCCGGGTTGAACGCCACCGTCGGCGTAAACCCGGACGTTGATACCACGGACGCGCTGAATGTCACCGTGCCCGCAAATCCGTTCACCGGCGCGATCGTCAGAGTCACGGGTGGCACCGTTCCACCAGCCGCAACATTTACCGTCGCATTGGTTCCGCTCGCAAGAATCGTCGCTGTCCCCGTGCTGCTTCCGCTGGCCGCAACCGAATAGTCCGGGCATGATGTAGATGTCACCGTTACAATCAGCGGATTCGTCGTCACGGACCCATTCGAG
>DATNEM010000082.1:0-5774 GCA_035552995.1 Acidobacteriaceae bacterium
GGGGAGGAGCGCAGGCTTCAGCAAACAGGCAGGACATTTCGATTGCACTTGAGAGACGCTGCTGCCGCTGCGATGGAAGCCGCAAAAATGCGTGCAGACGCAGAAAGGCCGGAGCGCATCCGCACCCCGGCCTGAACTGAAAAAAATTTACTGCTGCGGAGGCGCCCCGCCACCGGCGTTACCGCCGCCACCCATGCCGCCACGGCCACGGCCCTGGGGCATCGCGTCGAACTTGGTCTGCTGCTCGGGCGTCAGGAGAGCGCGAATCTGCTTGTTTTCATCTGCACGCATTTCCTGGATCTTCGGCATCATGCTCTGCATGTCGCCGCCTGAGTTGCGCATATCTTCCATCTTCTTCTGGTCAGCGTCATAGATCGCCTTGACCTTGGTCTTCTGGTCAGCGGTCAGTGTAACGGCCGCGTCCAGGCGTTCCACGCGCTGGTCTGAGGTCATGCGCATTCCGCCGCCACCGCCGCCCTGCGCCATCATCGGCACCGTACACAGCGCGGCGCCACATACTGCCACGGCGCCAAAGGCCGCGACAAACCTGCGAGTCAACTTCGTATTCATCGGTGTTCTCCAGTGTCGATTCCGGCCTTACAGCGCCGGCGAGTAAATCTACCAGCTACAGACGATGGCTGGCCCCAAATTGTTTAGATCGTAGAAATTATTTTCAGCATTGATTTTGCGCAATCAAATCGGCGTAGACAACTGGGGTAGACGTACCCTTTTCCTTGATTCTCTTCCCTTTCTCACCGCTCCTGCTGAAAACAATAGGGATCGCCCTTCGCCGCCGCATACGCCTCCACTATCTTCAGGAATGACCGCGCCGCGTGGCTCAGGCTCGCCTGCCGCCGATAGACCAGCCGCAGCCGCCGCTCCAGTTGCAACTCCTTGATCTTTACCCGTACCAGCGCGCCTGACTGGATCTCCGGAGCCACCGCCAGGCCGGGAACCAGCGCGACGCCGTTGCCCGCTTCGACGAAGCGCTTGATCGCCTCCAGCGAGGGCAACTCCACGCCAATGCGAAGCGGCGTCCGGTTTCGCTCGAAGGTCTCAATCACCTTCTGCCGCTGCGGCGTTGAGATGTTGTGCGCGATAAAGTTCTGCGCTCCCAGCTCGCGAATGGAAACTTCCTTTTGCTTCGCCAGAGGACTCTGCGGATGCACCACAAAATCCAGCTCATCGCGATAGACGGCAATCGAGCGGATCTGCGGATCGTCCGGCCGGAAGCTCAGTACCCCGATCTCCACCGAATGCATCAGCACATCGTCAGGAATATTGCTGGCCAGCGCGCGGCGCACCGTCACCTTGATGCGCGGGTTCTGCCGCCGGAACTCATCCAGCATCGGCAACAGATATAAGCAGGTGTATTCGTTGGCCGCCAGATTCAGCCGCCCGCGATGCAAGGCCCGCAATTCGGCCAGGGCATCGCGCGACTCCGCGCGCAGGTTCAGCAGCTTGGTCGCGTACTCCTTGAGCACTTCGCCGGCGTCGGTCAGCGTGCCGTCGCGCGACGAGCGCTCGAAGAGCGTCTCCCCCAGCTCGCCTTCGAGCTTCGCAATCGCCTGGCTTACGGCAGGCTGCGTGCGGTGCAGACGCGTGGCCGCGCGCGAGAAGCTACGCTCCTCGGCCACTGCCAGAAACATCTCCAGTTGAAAGAGGTCCATTAGCTCTCCGCCTTCGCGGGCATGCTTTTTTTCCGGGGCTTAGGACCTTCGATGAATCGATGCAAGGAATCAACAATCACCAGCATCACGCAAAGATCGATCGTGGCGCCACCCGCATACTCTGCCGCTGGAACCCACTTATCTGTCCAAGGGATAAGCGCTATGAGCAGCACATGAAGAGCAGCGAAAACAACTATCGCTATCCAAAACCAGTAATGCTGTCTGTCTTGACGCTTCAAAAAGAGCAGGAAGCCGAACACTGTTACGGCACCCAGCACTGGCAGCGCGTCACGCATGACCCCGAAATGGTCAAAGACCGTGCAGACCACCCCAGAGATGGCCAATGCACAAGCCATCGCCCACCCCGGCAGGTAAATCTTCTTTGCTTCCTTTATGTCGTCCTTTACTTCCCGCTCGACGTCCTTGACGAACCGTCCCATGACTTGCTCCCCAACTCCGAATCAGTCTCGCCGAATACTCCCATTCATAATACTGATATCCGTGCAGCCTACCATAAGCCTGCATTATTCTAGGAACAGCTAGTAGCAATACCAGCCGAGGCCGAACCTATGTCTCCAGCCGACGTCTCCAACTCGCCGAACGGGAGCAGCGCTGCACCGCGCCACTCTGGATCAGTATCCGAGCGCATCTATTTCTTCGACACCACCCTGCGCGACGGTGAGCAGTCCCCCGGCTGCACCATGCATGCAGATGAGAAGCTGCGCCTGGCCCACCAACTCGCCGCGCTGGGCGTGGACATCCTCGAAGCCGGCTTCGCCATCGCCTCCGACGGCGACCTCGAATCCATACGCACCATCGCCCGCGCCATCGGCAAGGACGGCAGCGGCCCCATCATCGCCTCCCTCGCCCGCTGCAAGCGCGAGGACATCGAGGCCGCCGCGAAGTCCATCGAACCTGCGTCGCGCGCCCGCATCCATACTTTTCTCTCCACCTCCGACCTGCACCTCGCCGCCAAGCTCCGCATCACGCGCGAGCAGGCCCTGGACCAGATCGCCGAGATGGTCGCCCTCGCGCGCACCTATTGCGACAACATTGAGTTCTCCCCCGAAGACGCCACGCGCACCGACCGCGACTTCTTAATTAAGGTCTGCGAGGTCGCCATCCAGGCCGGCGCCACCACGCTCAACCTGCCTGACACCGTCGGGTACTGCCTGCCGCAGGACTACGCGCAGATGTTTCTCGACGTGCGCGCCCGCGTCCCCGGCATTGAGAAGATCGTCCTCTCCGCGCATTGCCACGACGACCTCGGTCTCGCCGTCGCGAATACCCTCGCCTCCGTGCAGGCCGGTGTAAGGCAAGTCGAGTGCGCCATAAATGGCATCGGCGAGCGCGCCGGCAACGCCTCGCTCGAAGAGCTGGCCGCCATCTTCACCGTCCGCCACTCGCCGGAGAACCTGCCCTACACGCACAACATCGTGATGAACAAGCTCTACCCCACCAGCCAGATGCTCGCCGAGTGCATCAGCTTCGGCGCCGCGCCGAACAAGGCCATCGTCGGGGCCAACGCCTTCGCCCATGCCGCCGGCATCCACCAGCACGGCGTCATGGTGAACCCGCTGACCTACGAGATCATGACCCCCGCCTCGGTCGGTGTGCCGCACAACTCGCTCGTGCTGGGCAAGCACTCCGGCCGCCGGGCTTTAGAACATCGCCTTCACGAACTCGGCCAGGACCTCTCCAAGCCCGAGCTCGACGCGGTCTACCACCGCTTCACCGACCTCGCCGACCGCAAGAAGACCATCTATGACCAGGACCTCATCGCCCTCGTACAGGCCGAGCGGTCCGCTGGTGCAACCACTGCATAGGAACAGAACTTAACACCGATGACACCGACTGAAGCACCGATCATAAGTAATAAGAGAGTTAGCGAAGCTCGATTACCAATCCCGTTTTTATCGGTTCAATCGGTGCTCGTCGGTGTTAAGCCTTTAGCTCTCGGAGTGAATGAATGAAATTGAAGATCGCTATCCTCGCCGGTGACGGCATCGGCCCCGAGGTCACCCACGAGGCCGTCAACATCCTGAAGGCCGTCGCCGAGTTCGGCGGCCATGACTTTACCTTCACACCGCTGCTCGTCGGCGGCATCGCCATCGACAAGACCGGCTCGCCGCTGCCCACCGCCACGCTCGAAGCCGCACTCGAAAGCGACGCCGTGCTGATGGGCGCGGTCGGCGACAACAAGTTCAATTCCCTGCCGCCCGACAAGCGCCCCGAGGCCGGCCTGCTGCAAATCCGCGCCGCACTCGGCGGCTACGCCAACCTGCGGCCCTCGATCGCTTATCCTGCGCTCTCGGGCAACTCGCCGCTGCGTCCAGAAGTAACCGACGGTGCCGACATTCTCTTCGTGCGCGAGTTGCTGGGCGGCCTCTACTTCGGCCAGCCCCGCGCCTGGGACAAGGAAGCGCAGCGCGCGCACAACACCATGGTCTACACCCGCGCCGAAGTCGTCCGCGTGGCGCGCATCGCCTTTGAGCTGGCACAGAAGCGCCGCAAGAAGCTCACCTCGGTCGACAAGGCCAACGTGCTCGAGGTCTCGCAGCTCTGGCGCGCCACCGTCACCGAGTTGGCGAAGGACTATCCCGACGTCACCCTTGAGCATCAGCTCGTCGACTCCATGGCCATGCACCTGATGAACATCCCGCGCAACTTCGACGTCGTGCTTACCGAGAACCTCTTCGGTGACATCCTGTCGGACGAGGCCGGCGTCATTACAGGCTCGCTGGGCATGCTGCCCTCGGCCACCATCGGCGGCAAGGTCAATCTCTACGAGCCCGTGCATGGATCTGCGCCGGACATCGCGGGCCAGGGCAAGGCCAACCCGCTCGGCGCCATCCTCACCGCCGCCATGGTGCTCCGTCATTCGGCCAATCTTGAGCAGGATGCCGCGGCCATCGAAAAGGCCGTCACCAAGGTCCTCGCCGACGGTCACCGCACCGCGGATATCGCACGGGGTGGAAATGCTTCGCAGCACCTCGTCTCGACCACTGAGATGGGCAAGCTCGTCCACCAGGCCCTCGCCGAATCCATCGACCAGCGCCAGGCCATGCACGCCGTCTAACTTGTCGCAAACCATAACTGCAACTGCTTAACACCGAATGACACCGATGAAACCGATTAAGAACAATTCGAGAGAGAAGAGAAAGCCGGTCGCATTACGCTTGATCCGATCCTTCATCGATTCAATCGGTGTCATCGGTGTTAAGCCTTTCGTGTGCGCGGCACTGCTGCTCGCTCTTGCGCCCGTGCTGGCCCACGCCAAGCCGCCGAAGCTGCAGCAGAACGTTGAATGGATGTGGCAGTACACTCCCGACGACACGCACCCCGACGGCCGCGAAGATCAGCTCGTGCTGGATTTACGCTTCATGCCCTTTCTCGAGCAAAACCTCACCGCTCCGCAGCACTTCTGGGGTCAGCCTATCGCCGGCCGCTGGCGCTCGCTCGCGAATACCGCGCTCGATCACCTCACCGTACCCGACAAGGTCCTCGCCGACGACAACCGCTATCTCTCCATTTCCGGGTGCACGGTGCACTTCTGCCCGGACCGCGGCCTGCTCTGGGTGGACCTGAATGGCTCGCACCACCTCGTCGTCTTCTGCGCCATCGACTGGACCAAGCAGGGCGCGCCCACCAGCGACCCCGAAGCCGAGTACACCGTCTACTGTTTCTCCAACGATCCGCTGCTGCCGGACACCATACGGTCCGCGCCAAAAGCTGCGGCCGCATCCAGCCCGGGAGCATCTTCCACTACGGACCTGCGTCTGCCGCCTGCGCTGACCAAAGACATCGGCCGCTGGGCCGCCGAGCCGCTTCCCGGATCGAAGATCGTCCAGCGCGTCACGCATGCCGTCGTCGTCGATCCCGATGGAACGGAGCACGAAGTCGCGCCTGCCTCCCTCGGCGTCGCACCCGTCATGCATACCGTGCCCACAGGCAATGGACCAACGTCGCCCGACACGAACGCAAAACCCTCAACCGACGACAGCACTCCGATTCTGAAGCCTCGCAACTGATCTAGTTTTTCTGGTAACTGGCACCTGAAACCAAACTCGATGCACCTGGAGCAAAACAAGTGACCGCAACACC
>DATNEM010000083.1:0-11781 GCA_035552995.1 Acidobacteriaceae bacterium
AAACCGCGCGCAGAAAATTGCTCCATATCCCACCAACTCATGAGTTGGCGCGGGTTTTCAATCCATGGCTGTCGAACCGCGCCGCTGAGGTATTCAGACATTGAACACCTCCCCGCTTGATTCGGCAAGTATATATTTACCGCCACTTTTTAGAATTAAATAACGCATTTGTTGTGAAAGGATTACGGCATTTTAGGAGACGCTGGGGGCTTGACAGGTTTTGTCCGCAATGAATGAGACTGCCACTGGAGAGCGCACTGCGGGCGGAGATTGTTGCGGGCGGCCTCGCCACCGCCCGCAACCGTTCGCACCGGGGAACAGCAGTGAGTCAGGACGTCCGCTAGTGTTCGCGCCGTGCCTGGTCCGCGTCCTTCGCCAGATCGTGCAGCAACTGGAAGAAGGCCGGCGATTGACCGATGAAGAGTCCCATGTCCGTCAGGAAGTTGACGACGCTCATGGCAGCTCCTTTGGTTTCAGTGGGGCGAATGATGGAGCATGGCGGTAGCTTGCGGCTGATGAATGGGCACGGCTCCGGCATGATGAGGTTGGTCTGGAAGGTCTCACCGCCGAACGGCGCGGAGTTCAGGTCTGGAAACGTGACGGATACGCCCGTTACGGGGTCCTTTGCAGCCAAGGGCAGCGCATTGCCCGCTTTGTCCGCCCAGGTCTGGAAGTGCATGGTCTCGGTTGGGCCGATGCTGATGAGGATGCGCAGCACCTCAACGCTGGTAGCGCGCTGCGCCATGGCGGGATAGAGGCTGTTGCCTCCCTGCTCGATGGTGGGCATATGAAAACCGGCGGTGTTGGCGATGGCCTGGAGGAAGTTGGGGTCGGATGTGTCGGCATCGGTGCGCGGGATGGCGGTGTGCTTGCCGACGGCAAGGGTTGGAATGGCCTGGGGAAAGGTGAAGTTGGGATCGAGGTCAGGATTGTTCTGGCTGCTGCGATAGCGCGTCCACCAGCTGGTGTCGAGAGTCAGTTCCGTCAGATTGGTGAGCCGCAGCTTTCCGCTGGAGCCTGTCGCGCTGCTCCCCGGCAGCGTGCGGAATGAGTCGAGATTTGCGGTCGCCGCGCCTTTGGAGGCGAGATAGGCGTTCAGGAAGTTCTGGTGGGTGAATTCGTCGTCTGTGTTGTCGTGGATGTACTGGGCCATATCGGAGTCCAGCTGCGCAAGGGCCGCCGTATACGCCGGGTTTCCGCTGCCGTCGGGCTCTTCCTTGTCCTGGACTCCGCCGAGCTCGTTGTACTGCACCCAGAAGTCGGTCTCGAGTATCTCCGCCGCCGCAGCGAAACGAAGCAAGGCTGCATCGCCCTCGGTGAGCCGGCCGCCAGAATCGACATCCGCAAATGAGTCGTTGGTTAGAAGCCCGATACCTGCCGCGGCAACTCCGCTTTTTACGAACGAGCGCCGGCTGATCTCCGCTTTCATACTGCTCCACATCGTATGCATGGGTGATACCTCCCGATGAGAGCTTGGCCTGCGGCGGCGAAGGCAGTGTCAGGAGAACATCAAGAATTTGTCATCGATTTGTATGGGCGCTCACTGAGACGTAATTTTTTTCGCGACAGGATAAGCGATGTGTGCTGAGTAAAAGTGGAGGGTGCTGGTGGCTCGCAGCGTCGGCAATTAGGGAAGACTCTGAAAGGTATGCGGGAGAGAGACCCGCGGCTGAAGCGACGCTCGTTTGAAGGCTGGTCTACCGCGGGCTGAAAGCCCGCTGCTCCTCCGGAGGCACTTTTCAGGAGTGCTTAGGTGGAGTAGTCGGCGTTGATGTGCACGTAGTCGACGGTGAGGTCGCAGGTGAGGAAGGTGCACGTGCCTGGGCCCTCGCCTAAATCGATCGTGATGGTGTATTCGGGCTGCAGCATGGCGGCGTGGGCGGCGGCTTCGTTGAAGGCAGGCGCGCGGAGGCCGTACTCGAAGACGGGCTCGGCGCCGATCCAGATGCGGGTTTTTTCGGGAGAGAAGTTCGCGCCGGAGTAGCCGGCAGCGGCGATGAGCCTTCCCCAGTTGGGATCGCCGGAGGACCAGGCGGTCTTGCAGAGTGGGCTGTGCGCGATGGCGCGCGCGACGAGGCGGGCATCCTGTGGAGAGGCAGCCCCGCGGACATCGAGCGTGACCACGTGGGTGACGCCTTCGCCGTCGGCGACGATCTGACGGGCGAGAGAGTGACAGACTTCGGCGAGCGCGGCATCGAAGGCGGGCGTGAGTTCTCGTGTGAGCGAGATGCCGCTGGCGCCGGAGGCAAGCAGCAGTACGGTGTCGTTGGTGGAGGTGTCGCCGTCGATGGAGATGGAGTTGAAGCTGGGTTCCGCGGCGGCGGCCAGCGCGGAGCGAAGGGCGGCAGGATCGGCGGCGATGTCGGTGAAGAGGTAAACGAGCATGGTGGCGTGCGGAGGCCCGAGCTTTGGACCGATCATGCCGGCGCCTTTGGCGCAGCCCCAGATTGTGACTTCTCTCTGCGCGGACGACTCGGGGTCAGTGACCGGAACGACGGCGCTGGCCATTTTCACGCGCGTGTCGGTGGTCATGATGGCGCGGGCAAAGAGTTCTGCGTGTGCGGGTGTTTCGCCGGTGGCGGATTTGAGTGCAGGAACGGCGGCGACCACCTTCTCCGCCGGGAAGGGCACGCCGATGATGCCGGTGGAGGATGGGAGAACCTCGTCGAAGATGCAGCCGAAGTTTTCCGCGACACTGACGCAGGTGGCGATGCAGCCCTCGATGCCGGGCTGGCCGGTGGCACAGTTGGCATTGCCGGAGTTGACGAGCACGGCACGAATGCGGTCTCCGGTGGTTGCGAGATGCCGGCGGCCCACGATGATAGGCGCGGCGACGACGCGGTTGCAGGTGAACATGGCGGCGGCGCTTGCCGCGGCGGGCGCGAGCGCGAGGGCGAGGTCAGGGTTGCCGCTGGCCTTGATCCCGGCGCGTGTTGCGCCCCAGAGAAATCCGCCAGGGACAGAATGCGCGGCCGGGAGGTCGAGTTCGACGGGCATCTCTCTATCGTAGCGAAGGCGGGAGTTTGGGGAAGGGTTCGAGGTGCGAGGTTCGCGGTTCGAGGCGGGTGCGAGGGTCGAGGATTGCATCCCGCCCATGCGCGCGTTGATGCTCGGATATGAACGGGGCACCCGGCAAGAAAAGGTGGATCACGAGGCAGTCGCATTCCCTCGAACCGCGCACCTGGAACCTCGCGCCTCATTTTTAAGTTGCAGTTCGCTTTTTATTCGCTACAATGGCGGGCATGGCTATTACGCGGCGGCAAAAAGAGGTTATCGACTTTCTCTCGAGCTTTACACAGAAGAACGGCTATTCGCCTTCGTATGAAGAGATCGCGGCCGGGCTGGGGCTGAGTTCGCTGGCGACGGTGCATAAGCACGTCACGAACCTGCAAAATAAAGGGCTGCTGCAGCGGGCGCATAACCGCAGCCGGTCGATCGATGTGCTGCCGCCGAGGTCGAGCAAGAAGGGCTTTGAGCGGCTGCCGCTGATGGGGCGGATCGCGGCGGGCCAGCCCATCGAAGCGATCGAAATGGCGGAGACGATCTCGTTGGGTGACATCATCGGCAACCGCGAGGTGTTTGCGCTGGAAGTGCGCGGCGACTCGATGCGCGATGAGCATATTGTGAGCGGCGACTTCGTGCTGGTGGAGCGGACCAAGACGGCGCGCGAGGGCGAGATCATTGTGGCGCTGGTGGATGGGGCAGATGCGACGCTGAAGCGGTTTTACCGCGAAGGCAGCATGATCCGGTTGCAGCCCTCGAACCGCGAGATGCAGCCGATTTACGCGCCGGCAGCGAATGTGGCGATCCAGGGCAAGGTGCTGGGGGTTTTACGCAAATACGCGTAAAGCCAGGTTCGAGGTGCAGGGTTCGAGGTTCAAGAGAAACAGCTGCTACGGGGCAGGCAGTTTAGAATGAGGGCTGGCCCGGCGCGGGTAATTGCGCCACGAGATGGGCCGGCCGGGTGGGATCGAAGCCCCGGTAAATCCTGCCGAAAGTGGTCCCGTAAAACAAGTGCATCGCTGGTCGACCCTCTTTATCCCTACCCTGCGCGAGGCCCCTGCCGACGCAGAGGTTACGAGCCACAAGCTGCTGCTGCGCGCCGGATACGTCCGGCAACTGGGCGCGGGCATTTACAGCCATCTGTTCCTTGGGACGCGGGCAGTCAACAAGATTGTCGCGATCATCCGCGAGGAGATGGACACGATCGGGCAGGAGTTCCATCTGCCGGCGCTGAACCCGCGCGAGGTATGGGAGGAGAGCGGCCGCTGGGCGGGCATGGGCGACAACATGTTCCGGCTGAAGGACCGCAAGGGCGCGGAATTGTGCCTCGCGATGACGCACGAAGAGGTGATGACGACGATCGCGCGCAGCGAGTTGCGGAGTTACAAGCAGCTGCCCCAGATCTGGTATCAGATTCAGACGAAGTTCCGCGATGAACCGAGGCCGAAGTCCGGGCTGCTGCGCGTGCGGCAGTTCCTGATGAAAGATGCCTACTCGTTCGACATCGATGAGGCGGGGCTCGATGAAAGCTACTGCAAGCACGATAAGGTGTACCGCAGAATCTTTACTCGCTGCGGGCTGGAGTTTGTGGCGGTCGACGCGGACTCTGGGTCCATGGGCGGATCGCAGTCGCAGGAGTTCATGGTGTACACGGACGCGGGCGAGGACCTGATCGCGAGCTCGACGTCAGGCTACGCGGCCAACGTGGAGAAGGCGACGAGCCGGCTCGCGCCCGTGGAAGACCTTGCCCCCACCGGCGATGGGATGCCAGAGCTGATTTCCACACCGAACACGGCAGCCATCGCGGACATCTGCGCCTTCCTGAAGATTCAGCCGTGGCAGGACATCAAGTGCGTGGCATACATGGGCACGCCTCCCGAACCGAAATCTCAGGCCGGTAAGGTAGCCGCGCCGAAGCTCTATCCCGTCGTGGTTTTTCTGCGCGGCGACCATCAGGTGAACGAGACGAAGCTCAACGCCGTGGCAGGCACGACGGAGTTGCGTCCGATGGTGGCGGAAGAGCTTCAGCTCCACATTGGCGGGCCGGCGGGCTATCTGGGGCCTGTAGGTATCGCGCAGGTGATGACCGAAGATTCGCTGAAGCAATTGAAGAGCGGCATCTCGCCGGAGACGGCGAAGGGTGCGCTCAGCGTGAACAGCGCTGAGGGACTGCGCTCTATCGTCGTCCTGGATTACGGCCTGGTGGGCAGAAAGAATCTTGTATGCGGAGCGAACAAGCAGGATTATCACTTTCGCAATGTGACGCCGGGGCGAGACTTCACGCAGACGTTGACCGCGGATGTGCGCAGCGTGAATGAAGGCGAGCCGGACCCTGTGGCGGGCGAGCCGCTGAAGATCGGCAAGGCGGTGGAGATCGGGCACATCTTCAAGCTGGGGTACAAGTATTCGAAGTCGATGGGCGCGAGCGTGCTGAACCGCGACGGCAAGGAGACCACGCCGATCATGGGCAGCTACGGCATCGGCGTGGAGCGCATTCTTACCGCGGCGATCGAGCAGTCGGCGGGGAAGTTCGCGGCGAAGGGGCAGGCTGATATCTATGCGCTGCCGCCTGCGATCGCGCCGTTCCAGGCAGTGGTGACGGTGACGAACGTGAAGGATAAAGAGCTGGCGGATGCCGGTGAAAAGATGGCGCGCGAACTGGATGCGGCAGGCATTGACGTGCTTTTGGATGACCGCGATGAGCGCGCCGGTGTGAAGTTCAAGGATGCGGAACTGATCGGCGTGCCGTTCCGTATCGCCGTGGGGAAGAAGCTGGCCGAGGGGAAGGTGGAGTTGCTGAACCGGTTGACGGGAGAGATGAACGACATTCCACTCGCAGAGGCCGTCCAATCTATGAAAGCGCTTTTGAGCGCCTGAGGCGCGCGCCATGGCAGTGAAGGTCAAGCTTGGAGGAAATGGCGCCGCGTCCAGGGTGCGGGGAGCGGCAAGGCATCCCATCGTGCGCTGGCTGGGGTTCGGCGTGCTTGCATGCGTGCTGATCGGCGCGGCCGTTTTCGGCTACTTCTACCTGAAGTATCAGAAGATTGTGGAGGCCAGGCTGGCGGCGGGGCCGATTTTCGCAAATGTGTCGCAGATTTATGCGGCGCCGCGCGAGGTGCGCGTGGGCCAGCGGCTGTCTGTGAATCTGATCGCGCAGAGCCTGCGGAGCTCGGGATACAACTCAAATCCGCAACTGGGCAGCTACACAGTCAGCGGGGGCAGCATTACGATCAAGCCCGGACCGGAGAGCTACTATGCCAGCGACGGCGCGACGATCACTATCGGGCATAGCGGGAGCGCGGACTCCAGCGGAACGGTTGTTACGTCAATCGCCGCGGGGAATGGCGCGCCGCTGGCGGCGTATGACCTGGAACCGCAGCTGATCACTTCCCTTTCCGAGGGCAAGGGCCGGGCGAAGCGGCGCATCGTTACTTACAAAGAGATTCCTGCGCAGCTGGTGCAGGCCGTCACGTCCATCGAGGACCGCCGCTTCTTCGAGCACCATGGTGTGAATTATGTGCGCATGTTCGAGTGCGCGGTGCATGACGTGGTGACCGGCAAGCGGGAGTGCGGCGGCTCGACGCTGACTCAGCAGCTGGCGAAGAACTTCTTCCTGACGCCGGACAAGACGCTCTCGCGCAAGCTGGCGGAGCTGATGATCACGTATCAGCTGGAGGCGCGGTTCTCCAAGCAGGAGATCTTCGCGATGTACGCCAATGAGATCAATCTGGTGCATCGCGGCAGCTATGACATCGATGGGGTTGCGGAGACATCCCAGATCCTTTTCGGCAAGGACCTGCAGCAGCTCGATCTGGCGCAGAACGCGACGATCGCAGCGCTTTTCCGCAATCCGAGTTACTACAGCCCATACTTTCATAAGACCAGGACCGTCGAGCGTCGCAACCTTGTGCTGGATGCGATGGTGGACACGGGCGACATCACGCAGGCGCAGGCAGACAAGGCCAAGGCCGAGCCGCTGGAACTGGCGAAGGCGAGTGTGGATGCCGGCGAGGCGCCCTATTTCGTCGACATGGTGCATGACCAGCTGGCGCAGCGCATCGGCGACGAGGAACTGAACCACGATTCCCTCCGCATCTACACCTCGCTTGATCCAGACCTGCAGCGCGCGGCAACTGAGGCTGTGGAAGCCGGCATGGTGAATGTGGACGCCCTGATCCGCAAACTGCATCGCAAAGGCGACACCAAGGTTACCTATCCGCAGATAGCTCTTGTGGCGCTCAATCCACACACTGGACAGGTGCTGGCGCTGGTGGGTGGCCGGAGCTATGGCGTCTCGCAGTTGAACCATGCGATGGCGGAACGGCCCACTGGATCGATCTTCAAGCCGATCGTGTACGCGTCTGCTTACAACACATCGCTGGACGGGACGAATCTGTATGGTGAGGGCGTCTTCACCGCGCTCACCAAACTGAACGACGATCCGCAGGACTTCGTGCAGGACGGCAAAGACTATCAGCCGGGAAACTTCGAGAGGGGCGAATACCCAGGCATGGTGCCTGCCGTGGAAGCCATCGCTCACTCCTTGAATATCGCGACCATCAACCTGGCGCAGCAGGTGGGATATGACAAAGTCGCGGCGCTGGCGCGCGAGATGGGAATCGCCCAGGCGCGCGGGACACCATCCGTGGCAATTGGGACTTACTCGGCGACGCCGATCGATATGGCCGGGGTGTACACCACGTTCGCGAACAGCGGAGTTCATCTGAAACCGTGGATGCTCGCGAGCGTGCGCAATTCGAACGGCGATATCGTTGCAGACTTTACGCCCGAGGCGAAGCAGGTGCTGGATCCGAAGGTCGCGTACCTCACGCAATCGCTGCTGGAGAACGTGATGACCTTCGGCACCGGTGCTGCGGCGCGGGCACACGGATTCAGTGCGCCGGCGGCGGGAAAGACGGGCACCAGTCACGATGTATGGTTTGCGGGATACACATCAAACCTGCTGTGCGTGGTGTGGATCGGCAACGACGATTACACGGATATCTCGAAAGGCCTGACGCACTCTGTGCAGGGCGCGGATACGGCGGCGCCGATCTGGGCGGAGTTCATGAACCGCGCGATCAAACTGCCGGAGTACTCCGACGTGAAGTCATTTTCGGCGCCGGATGGAGTGCAGGTGATCCCGGTCGACCGAAACACCTGGCTGCCGGCCGACAGCACGTGCACATATAACCTCTACATCGCGTTTCTGGACGGCACAGTACCCAATGCGACGTGCAGCCACATGGGCAGCGAGGGGCAGCCAAACTTCTTCCAGCGGCTGTTCGGCGGCGGCAACCCGAACCCGCCGGCGAATCCGCAGCAGCCCCCGCCACCCGGGACGCCCGAGCCGCCGAAGAAAAATATCTTCCAGCGCCTCTTTGGCGGCGGCAACAAGCAAGAGCAGCAGCAGGGAAACCAGCCGCAGCAGTAAAGCACTTGCTGGTTGTCAGTTGATAGTTGCTAGTCGCCGGGTGCTGCAGGATTGTGCTTCAGTGGACGGTGACGGTTGAAGGAAAGTCCGAAGGCTGCCGCGGTGACGAGCGAGCATAGATAGGCAAACCAGTCGCCGTGCGCCGTGTAGAAGGTCGTGTCCTGTTCGTAGTCGAAACCCACTCGCAGAGCGGTGCGCTGGTGCCGCGGCGCTGAACGGACGACGCGGCCGTAGGGATCGATCGCAGCAGTCACGCCGGTGTTGGTTGCGCGCAGGATCCAGCGATGGTTCTCAATGGCGCGCATGCGGACCATGTTGAGGTGCTCCCAGGCGGCGCTGGTGTCGCCATACCAGCCGTCGTCGGAGATATTTACCAGGACGTCCGCACCGCGACCGACAAAGCGCCGAATCTCATCGGGAAATACGGATTCGTAACAGATAAATACGCCGACGGTGTGGCCATCTGAGCGGAAGACAGACCTCTGTGAACCTGCACTGAAATCGCCCGCGTCTCCCAGCAGGTCGCCCGCAAAGAAGAACAACTTCTTATAAGGAACATACTCGCCGAATGGGACGAGATGCATTTTGTCGTAACGGCCCGCGGAGCTGCCGTCAGGTCGAAAGAAGCTGGCCGAGTTGTAGTGCGCTGAGTCATAGCCCCCTGGCACTGAAGGATCGGTCCTATACCTGACATCACCGATAATTACAGGCGCATTGGCCTGCCGCGCCAGCGCCGACACAGCGCCGCGTACGGCCGGCGCACTCTCGATGAAGTTGTTGGGCGCCTCGGGCCAGACAATCAGATTGGCGGCAGCGGAATTGGTGAAGGAGTCCGCGGAGATCGAGGAAATGACGTTGATGCACTTTGTCGATGGCAGTTCTGGAATGCCGGCACAGTAGCTCAACGGGGGAGAGAGGCTGAGTTCCGAAAACTGCTGGAGCTCCCGCTGCTCACTGAGCGGTGGGCCGGCATATTGGCTGGCTTCACCGACTTCGAGGTTTTCCTGCAGCAGCGTGGCCGTAGCCTGCGTGCCCTCCCTTATAGGGCGAGTGACACGCCGCAAGGCGACAATATAGAAAACAACGACAGCCGCACATGCCGCGATTAGAAAAGTTCGGGTGTGCCTGCGTTGCCGGAGGGTGAACTTTGCCAGCCAGAGCGTGTTGACCGCCGCGATTACGAAGGAGATGCCGTAGACGCCGGCGATCGGAGCGAGGCGAGTGAGCAACAGGTTGTCTACCTGCGCGGTACCGAGCAGGTCCCATGGAAAGCCGGTGATTCTGGACCGCGCGAGTTCGACGGCAACCCAGACAAAAGGGGTAAGTAACAGAGCTTGAGTACGACCAAAGCGGCGCAGAATAGCAACAACCAGCGCTCCGAAAAGCGCATGGTAAAGGCCCAGGTAAAGGCAGAAAAGCGCGAGAATTCCGGCCGAAGCGGGCTCGGAAATTCCGCCGTAGTAATGCATGGTGCGAAAAATCCAATAGCAATTGCCCAGATACCAGATAAAACCCGCGCAGTAACCCAGAAGAGCGCCGTCGCGTATACGGAGCGGTTGCCGCACAGCATTCTGGCTTACGAGCGCCGCTAAAAGAGGTGTCAGCGCGAACCAGCAAACCATGGTGCGCCACAGCGGAGTAGGTCCGGCGATGGGAAACGGAAGGACCTGCAATGCTCCCGAGAGCACTGCCCAAATCCACAGCCGCATGGGAATCTGCCGCATTGCTACGGAGTTTATCATCGGGGATTCGATATCCGTGTTTGTCAGGATGGAGCATTAGTGGTGAAGATTAGAGATTCGCTCCAAGTAGAACCAAGTTGCCGCAAGGCAATATGTTTCTGTATGCTTCAAGCTGTTCCAGAAAAGGCAGTAAGTTGGAAGCGCGGGCCCTTTTCTTTTATCTGAGATCTAAAATAGGCCCGAAAATACATTTGAAAACATTCAGGAGACTCAGATGGAAGTTAGCCGAATTATCGCGGAGATTGATTCTCAGATTGCCAAGCTGCAGCAGGCTCGCCAGTTACTTTCGGGAACTGGAACAACCGGCAGAGGACCAGGACGGCCCAAGGGGAGCGGCGGCGGCGGGAAGCGGCGCAAACATAAGCTGAGCGCAGAAGGCCGCAGGCGCATCTCTGAAAGCCAGAAGCGCCGCTGGGCGGAGCGGCGCAAGGCAGCGTCAAAAGGATCATCCAAGTAAGACTTCACTGGCCGTTAGGCAGGCAGCGCAGGCGTCGGAAGTGTACGTCGCGTGCGCTGTCTGCTCAACGCGTCACAATAACTTCCCGCACATTGTCCTTGCCTAGAAAGAAGCGGGAGGCTTTGTAGGCCGCAAATAGCTTTTCAATCTGGCGATTGGTATAGGTATGCAGGAGAGGGTAATCGCCTGCATGCTGAACGTGGACCTGGTCGGTTTCGCTGAGATGGTAGCGGCAAAAATCGGTGCGCGCGCCCTGTGCCAACGACGGGCCGCTGGCCGAATGGAACATCGCGAGCAGGTTACCATCAGGAGCCATGACCTCGTAAATACGTTCGACAACGGGCGCCAGCAGAGGCTCGGGCAGAAAATCGGCCGTGTCCCAGAAGAGCACAACGTCAAACCCGCGCCCTGAGAAGTTCAGATGGGCCGAAAGGAAACGTTCGATATCGTAGCTGACGGTTCCGTCCTCATTACGCAACACCCACTCCGGCCTGGTGGCGTCTTCCACGAGGTTCGCCAGGTAGATGCTGTGTCCCAGAGACGTGATCAGGTTGATGTTGCCGGAGGAAGTTGGCCCGATGTCCAGCACGCGCAGAGATTCGTCCTTACGCATGCGGCCGAGAACCTGTCCCCAGCCGCTGGAGTGGCGGGGCACGCGCTCATTTGAGCCGGCGCTGCCGCCGGTCTTGTCTCTGCTACCGAAGAAACTGGGCAACTCTCGTCTCCTCCGGGATCAGGACGATGCGGGCGTACTGGCGGGGAACAGTCCGGGACCTTGCGTCTGGGCGGCAGGCCTGGCAACGCCCTCGGTCAACTCGACACGGCCTTTCACGGTGGCGTTTTCTTCAATGGAAAGACGCTCGGCAAACAGGTCGCCGCGAACTGCCGCGGAGTCACGCAGCTCGATCCGGCCTGTGGCACGCACTTTGCCATCCACACGGCCATAGATCACTACGTCCCGGGCCTGCAGGTCGGCCTGGACTCGGGCGTTCGGGCCAATGGTAAGGCGGCCGTCGGAGAGCTGGATCGTTCCTTCGATCACGCCATCCATAAACAGGTCCTCCTGCCCGGACATCTGCCCTCGAATTGTGACTGACTTGCCGATAACGGTGGAACCTTCCGGCGGTTTCATTGATCCCCCTCGG